>JAGBSR010000040.1 GCA_017631745.1 Clostridia bacterium
CAGGCAGAGCTCAGGAATTAGAGCTTCCCTCAGCTCCCAAAAAGTTCCTTCACTACTTCACAGAGGATAATATGCCCCAGACAAAGTTTAACCGTACACTCGAAAACGGTATGGCTGTTTCAATCGGCAGACTTCGTGAGGATTCACAGTATGACTACAAGTTCGTATGTCTTTCACACAACACCCTCAGAGGTGCAGCGGGCGGTGCAGTTCTTCTTGCAGAGCTTCTCACTGCTGAAGGCTATATGGACTAATATAAAATTTTATAAGGAGGTCTTTTATGAACTCTGTCTTTGTCGGTGCAGGCGTTGCCGTTATCACACCCTTTGACAAGGACGGTCAAATCGATTTCGAAAGATTCTCAAAGCTTATAGAATTTCAAATTACAAACAAGACAGATGCTATTATTGTTTGCGGAACAACAGGCGAAGGCTCAACATTAAGTGTAAAAGAGAGATTAGACTTGTTTTCCCACGCTGTGCGGCAGGTAAACGGCAGAGTACCCGTAATCGGCGGCACAGGCAGTAATAGCACTTTTTTTACCCTTGATTTAGCCAAAGAAGCTGAAAAGACGGGAATTGATGCTCATCTCATGGTGACACCGTATTATAACAAGACCTCACAGCAAGGCCTTATAAAGCACTACACCTTTCTTGCTGACAGACTTCAGAAGCCGATATTTATATACAATGTGCCCTCAAGAACAGGTATGAACATTCAGCCTGAGACTTACGAAATACTGTCGCACCACAGAAATATTGTCGGCGTAAAAGAAGCTGACAGCAATATTGTAAAGCTTACAAAATCCATTGCCCTTTGCGAAGATCGTCTTGATTTTTACATAGGCAATGACGATCAGATAGCAGTATCTGCATATCTCGGCTGTAAGGGCGTTATTTCGGTGCTTTCAAACATTCTGCCGAAGTTTACAGGTAATATTGTAAAGACTGCCCTGAAGGGTGAAATAGCGAAAGCAAATAAGATGCAGGCAGATGCACTCGAGCTGATAGAAACTCTTTTCTGTGATGTGAACCCGATACCGATAAAAACAGCAATGAAAATATTAGGGTACGATATCGGTTATCTGAGAGGTCCTCTGTGCGAAATGTCACCAAAGGCAACAGATAAGCTTGAAGAGGTATTATATAAATATCAGCCCTTGCTCATAAACGAAAACAGAAAAGATTTATTATAAGATAAGACGGTCTCAGGATAATTCCGAAGACCGTCAATTATTTTATAAGATTTTTTTGAGATATTGACCTGTATATGATTCTTTAACTTCAGCAACTTCTTCAGGTGTACCTGTCGCTACAACAGTACCACCGCCATCACCGCCCTCGGGACCGAGATCGATTATGTGGTCGGCTGATTTTATAACATCGAGATTATGCTCAATAACAATAACACTGTTGCCGTTATCCACAAGAGTCTGCAGCACATTAATAAGTCTGTGTACATCGGCTGTGTGAAGACCAGTTGTAGGCTCATCGAGTATATAAACAGTTTTGCCTGTAGCGGTACGCGAGAGCTCGGTTGAAAGCTTAACTCGCTGTGCTTCACCGCCGGAAAGAGTTGTTGCAGGCTGACCGATTTTAACATAACCGAGACCTACATCGTAAAGAGTCTTGAGCTTCTTATAAATTTTAGGTATATTCTCAAAGAAGTTCATTCCCTCTTCAACCGTCATCTCGAGTACATCGTAAATTGATTTGCCCTTATATTTAACAGCAAGAGTTTCGTTATTATAACGCATACCCTTACACACCTCGCAAGGCACATAAATATCTGCTAAAAAGTGCATTTCAATCTTAACAATACCGTCACCCTGACAAGCCTCACAGCGACCGCCCTTTACATTAAAGGAAAATCTGCTTGCAGTAAAGCCCTTCGCCTTGGAGTCGGTTGTCATTGCAAAGAGCTCTCTTATATCGTTAAATACACCTGTGTAAGTAGCAGGATTTGATCTTGGAGTTCTGCCTATTGGTGACTGATCAATATCGATTACCTTGTCGAGATTTTCAACGCCCTGCATCTTTCTGAATTTACCGGGTATTTTCTTGGCTCCGTTGAGCTCGTTGCTGAGATATTTAAATAAAACCTCGTTAATAAGTGATGACTTACCAGAGCCAGATACGCCCGTAATACATACAAGCTGTCCAAGTGGGATTTCAACATCGATATTTTTAAGATTATTTTCGCTTGCACCAAAAATCTTAAGACTCTTACCGTTTCCTTTTCTTCTTTCTTCGGGTACGGGAATCTTTTTTCTACCCGAAAGGTACTGCCCCGTTACTGAATGTTCGCAATTTTTTATATCTTCAATACTGCCGTGGCAAACAATTTCACCGCCGTGAATGCCTGCACCCGGGCCCACATCGACAATATAATCCGCCTCAAGCATTGTGTCCTCATCGTGCTCAACAACAATAAGTGTGTTGCCGATATCGCGAAGATGCTTAAGTGTATTAATGAGCTTTGCATTATCGCGCTGATGAAGACCGATACTCGGCTCATCAAGTATATAAAGTACGCCCATAAGAGATGAGCCAATCTGTGTTGCGAGTCTTATTCTCTGACTTTCACCGCCTGAGAGCGAACCTGACTGACGGGCAAGGGTGAGATAATTAAGACCGACGCTTTCAAGAAAAGTAAGTCTTTCATTTATTTCTTTGAGAATTGCGGATGCTATCATCTTTTCTCTGTCGCTGAGCTTTGAAGGAAGCTCCTTAACAAATTTCAGCGAATCACTAATAGAAAGCGAGCACACCTCGTGGATATTCTTACCGCAAACCGTAACACTGAGCGCCTCTTTTGAAAGACGTGCTCCCCCGCATTCCTGGCAGATGTTAGTTGACATCATTGTCTCAATTTCGCGGCGCATCAAATCAGAGGTTGACTCGTTATATCTTCTCTGAAGATTATTGATAATACCCTCAAAAGCTGAATAATAAGTACCGCTTCCGTAGCTTGTAGTTCTTTCAAGCTTAAGCTTTTCTTCCCCTGTACCGTATAAAAGCGCATTAAAAGCCTCGGTAGAAAAATCCTCAATCGGAGTATCAAAATCAAAACCGTATTTTTTACCGAGGGCATCAAAATACATACCGCTGATGCTTGATGGCTCTTTGCCAGACCAGCCACTTGCCTTGATAGCACCTTGAGCGATTGACAGCTTTCTGTCTGGAATAACCATAGCAGGTGATATTTCCATAAACACACCAAGTCCTGAGCACTTTTTACACGAGCCAAAAGGACTATTGAAGGAGAACATTCTCGGTGTTATTTCACCGAAGCTCACGCCGTGATCAGGGCAAGCATAATTAAGTGAAAAGGTCAGCTCTTCCTTGCCAATAACATCAACAACAAGCAAGCCGTCTGTAAGCTTAGTCGCTGTTTCTATTGAGTCGGCAAGTCTTGACTTTATGCCGTCTTTGATAACAAGTCGGTCAACTATTACTTCAATAGTGTGCTTTTTGTTTTTTTCAAGCTTTATGCTTTCAGATAAGTCGTAAACTGCCGAATCGATACGAACTCTGACGAAGCCGGATTTTCTTATATTCTCAAGCTCCTTTACATTCTCCCCTTTTCTGCCGCGGACTATAGGAGCAAGAAGCTGTATCTTACTGCCCTCTTCAAGGATCATTACTTTATCCACTATCTGATCAACAGTCTGCTGTTTGATTTCTCTTCCGCAGACTGTGCAGTGAGGAACACCTATTCTCGCATATAAAAGACGGAAATAGTCGTAAATCTCTGTAATTGTACCGACAGTTGAACGAGGATTTTTAGATGTTGTTTTCTGGTCAATGGAAATTGCAGGTGAAAGGCCCTCGATATAATCAACATCAGGCTTTTCCATCTGACCTAAAAACTGCCTTGCATATGATGATAGTGATTCAACATAGCGTCTCTGACCCTCGGCATATATAGTGTCAAATGCAAGCGAGGACTTGCCTGAGCCTGATATGCCTGTGAAAACCACAAACTTATCTCTCGGCACTGTAAGATCTACATTTTTTAGGTTGTGCTCTCTTGCACCTTTTATAATCAAGTTTTTCTGTGACATAAAACACCTACATTATACTTTTAAGTTTCTCAATTTTATCTCTCAGGAATGCTGCATGCTCAAATTCAAGTATCTTTGCAGCCTCTTTCATTTCATTGGTAAGCTCTCTTATTACGCGGTTTCTCTCATCACGGGAAAGGCGTCTGAATTGCTTTTCAGAATCAAGATTTTTCTTTTTACTTTCAGATATCTCAATAATATCTCTAACATCCTTGACAATAGTCTTGGGCGTGATACCGTGCTGAGCATTATATTCACTCTGTATTTTTCTTCGTCTTGCTGTCTCTTTGATGGCATAATCCATCGACGGTGTTATATTGTCAGCATACATAATAACCTCACCGTCAGCATTACGGGCAGCTCTGCCTATTGTCTGAACTAATGAAGTTTCAGATCTGAGGAAACCTTCTTTATCTGCATCAAGTATCACAACAAGGGACACCTCAGGCAGGTCAAGACCTTCTCTCAGAAGGTTTATTCCAACCAATACATCAAACTCGCCGAGTCGAAGGTCACGGATAATCTCCATTCGCTCAATGGTATCAATATCGTAGTGCATATATCTGACTCTTATACCGAGATCTGTAAGATAAGCCGTGAGTGCTTCCGCCATCTTTTTAGTCAGAGTTGTTATGAGCACTCTTTCTTTTCTCGCAGTACGGATATTTATTTCACTGAAAATGTCATCCATCTGACCATCTGTAGGTCTGACACTGATAAGAGGATCAAGCAGACCTGTTGGTCTGATAACCTGCTCAACAATATTGCTGCTCTTTTCCTTTTCAAAGATACCGGGTGTAGCGCTGACAAATATTTTCTGTCCTACTTTGCCATAAAACTCATCAAAGGTAAGCGGTCTGTTATCATAAGCCGAGGGCAGTCTGAAGCCGAAATCAATAAGGCTGTCTTTTCTAGACTTATCTCCGCCGTACATTGCTCTTACCTGCGGCAGCATAACATGAGACTCATCAACAAACAAAAGAAAATCATCGGGGAAATAGTCAAGAAGAGTGAACGGAGCTTCACCCGCAGGTCTGCCTGACATTATTCGGGAATAGTTTTCTATACCCTTGCAGAACCCTATTTCCTTTATCATTTCCACGTCGTACTCTGTGCGCTGTTTAAGGCGTTGCGCCTCAACAAGTTTTCCGTCCTCGGTGA
>JAGBSR010000041.1 GCA_017631745.1 Clostridia bacterium
AGCGTGCTTCAGATAGTTTTTATGGTGCTTTTCCTCGAGAAAATAAGCAAGGCTATAAATTTTAAGCACTGATATATCAAAGGCCATCTTCGGATGCTCTTTTTTAGTTTGTGCTGACGGTGGGGAGCCGCCCTTCCGCGTGCTTTTATTTAAGAGCTTTATTGCGAATTTCTATCTTTTTACCCTTGCAAAATAAAATAGGTTGTGCTAATATATTAATATCTATAGTTATGGCTTAAATACTACGGAAAAATGATGAAAATATATGGGAGTGAAATGTCTATGAAATGCGGTTTTTGCGGTAATGAACTGGAAAACGGTGCTCAGTTTTGTCCTAATTGCGGTATGATCATCTCTCTTGGTGATGAAAACGATGCAGCTCAGGAAAACGACGCTGTGGTTGAATCCGTTTATAATGTTTTCAAGAGCAATATTGAGAAAGAAGAAAAGGTACCTGAAGTTGTTTCCACAGCTCAGGAGTTAGCTATTGACCCGACAGAAGAAAAGGTCGAGTTTGTTATGAGCCTTCCGGAGTTTGAGGATTATATAGCTGAGCCTATCAAGGCACCTGAGGCTGAAGAAAAGGCAGAAGAGACTGCTGAAGAAGCAGTTGAAGAAGTTGCTGAAGTTGCCGAAGAAGCACCTCAGGAAGAAATCGTTGAGGAAGCTGTAGAAGAGACCGCAGAGGTTCAGACCGACGCTGACGAGTACCCTGCCGAAGAGGAGATAGAGGATATTTATTCATACTCCTCAGAGGAAATCAAAGAGCAGGAAGAAGCTCAGGAAAAGCTTGATATCAGAGTTCCTGATATTGATGTTATCTATGAGGGCCCCGAGAAAGCTCCCGAGCCTATTGCCGTGCCTAAGACTGCTCCTAAAAACGATGAACTTCGTCAGAAAAAGCAGGCTAAGGAAAACTTAGAAAAGATTTCTCCCGATAAAAAAGAAGCGAAGAAAAAGCCCGCCAAAGATAAGAAAAAGGGCATCGACGGCATCAAAATTGAAAGCGTACTCGGTATAGCAGTTGCAGTTGTACTTGTGCTTTTCGCTTGTGTATATGCAGTAAAGAACGATAAGATTCCCGTACTCGGTGAGCTTTTCGGCAAAGATACAACAACTACTCAGGCTTCCGTTGCAGGCGACAACACAACTGAAGAGCCCACTTCTGAAGAAGACACAACAGAGAGCACAACTGAGTCAACTACTGAAGAGCCCACAACTGAGCCTTCAACAGAAGAGACAACCGAAACAACAACAGAGACTACAACTGAAACTACTACTGAAACTACTACCGAGTCTACTACAAAAGAAACTACTACTAAGGTTACAACAACCGAAATTCCAACCACTAAACCGACTACAACAAAGCCGGTAACAACAAAACCTACTACCACTAAGCCGACAACAAAACCTGCGATAACTACAACTAAGCCAAATGTAACAGAAGGTTTCGGTATCAACGATGTAGAGGTTAAAAAGCCTGTTTCATATCTTTCAAAGAGCTATACAGCATATGTTACAGTTGAAGGTCTTACTCTCAGAAGTAAGCCCACAACAGGATCATACAAAGTCCTTTCTCTGTCAAAGGGTGCAGATGTTCTTGTACTCGCTAAGGCAAACGGCTTCTTATACGTCAAGAGCAACCGCTACGGCGTATACGGCTGGGTAAGCGCAAGCTATGTTGCAAATGAAAGACCTCAGAGCGAAAGCGTTGTGCAGTCAGGCACAGTTGCTCCCGACAAGAAATATGCTACGGCAGAAATCAAATACACAACAAACGGCCTTAATGTAAGAAAAGGTCCTTCAACAAGCTATGACATCGTAGGTCTTGTACCTATCAGCTATCCCGTTAAGGTTATCGGCTATAAGTCAGGCGTTTCAGGTTGGGTATATGTTCAGGATACAACCTACGGCTACACAGGCTGGGTAAGCACAGCATACTTAAAATAAGGGCTGAGACCTTATTGAATGCAGAATTCAGAATGCAGAATTGCAGTTGGAAAATCAGTATACCGAATTCTAAACATTGGAAAGTGATAATGTTAGTGAAAACTAAGTTAAATATTAGGAGGAAAATATGTTATGATGACATTGAAAACCCGTTGGGCAGAGCAGGCTATGTGCGATATGCCTTTACCCGAATATCCCAGACCTCAGATGGTCAGAGAGGATTGGATTAACCTTAACGGTATGTTCGATTTTGCTATCACAGGCGACATAGATTGGTGCGATGAATATACAGATGAAATCCGTGTACCCTTTGCGGTTGAAAGCTGTCTTTCAGGCGTATGCAAGAGAGTAAGTGCAAAAGACCGTCTCTGGTACAGAAAGAAGATTACTCTGCCCGAGCCTTTCAAAGGCAAGAGAACACTTCTCCATTTCGGCGCTGTTGACTGGGAATGTAAGGTTTATATCAACAAAAAGGAAGTTGGTTCACACGTTGGCGGTTATTGTCCTTTCACAATTGATATCACAGATGCACTCATCGACGGTGAAAACGAGCTCGTAGTAAGAGTTTATGACCCCACAGACGAGGGCTGGCAGAACAGAGGTAAGCAGGCAAGCGAGTCACACGGCTTCTGGTACACCTCAACATCAGGTATCTGGCAGACAGTATGGATGGAAGCAGTAAGTGAAAGCTACATCGCATCATATAAAGCAACTCCCGACATAGACACAGGCGTTATCGCTGTTGAAACTGCTGTTGTTGGCGAGGGCGCACTCAAGATTAAGATTTACGACGGCGAAGCAGTTGTAGCTGAAAAAGAAATCTCAGCTGACGACAAAATCGCTATTCCCGATATGAAGCTCTGGAGCCCTGAAAGTCCCTTCCTTTATGATTTTGTACTCGAGCTTTCAAAAGACGGCGAGGTAGTTGACAGCATTAAGGGCTACTTCGGTATGAGAAAATACAGCATCGGTGAGTATGAGGGCTATAACAGACTCTTCCTCAACAATGCTCCTTATTTCCAGAGAGGTCTTCTTGATCAGGGTTATTGGTCAGACGGCGGTATGACACCTCCCACAGATGAGGCTATGATTTACGACATCGAAAAGATGAAGGACTTAGGCTTCAATATGCTTCGTAAGCACATCAAGGTTGAGCCTGCAAGATGGTACTATTATTGCGATAAGTTGGGTATGCTCGTATGGCAGGATATGATCAGTGGCGGTAAGGCTCTTAACGTCTTCCACGCAGGTGTACTTCCCAATGTTTACGGTGTGCTTAATCCTCTTGTAAACCTCACCAAAAAAGATAATGCATATAAAATTTTCAACAGAGACAGAATTGAATGGAGACTTCAGTTTGAAGAAGAACTCTTTGAGATGATCGATGCTCTTTACAACTACACATCAATCTGTTGCTGGGTACCCTTCAACGAGGGTTGGGGACAGTTTGATGCTAAGCGTATCGGTGATGCAATCAAAGAAAAAGACCCCTCTCGTTTCGTTGACCACGCAAGCGGTTGGTACGATCAGAAGGGCTGTGATTTCAGAAGTATCCACAAGTACATTCTTCCCTTTATTATGCCTAAATACGACGGCAGACCTATCGTACTCAGCGAGTTCGGCGGTTACAGCCAGAAGATAAGAGGTCACGTTTGGAATTGGGAAAAGAGCTTCGGTTATCAGATGTATGCTAACAAGGTAGCTCTTACAAATGCATATAAGAGCCTCCACGAGAAGCAGATTATCCCCAATATCAAAAAAGGTCTCAGTGCAACAGTTTACACTCAGGTATCAGACGTTGAATTTGAAGTAAACGGTATTCTTTCATACGACCGTGAGCTCGTTAAGCTTGACGAGGATGTACTCAGAGAGATTAACTCTAAGATGACATATTAATAAATCAGGAGCCTCGTTAATCGGGGCTCTTGGATGTTATAACTTATTCTTTTAATTAAGAGGTGAATTTATGGCAGATAAAGGCTATACTAAAATGAAACTCCTTTACATAAAAAGCTTTCTTGAAGAAAACAGCGACGAGGATCACCCCGTAAGTGTTGATGAAATCAGCGATATGCTCGAAAGCAAAGGCATAACCTGCGAAAGAAAGTCAATCTATTCAGATGTCAAAACTCTCAAAGAGTCAGGCGTGGACATCATTTCTGTGAGAAATCCCAAGCCGGGCTATTGCATCTGCTCAAGAGATTTCGAGCTGCCCGAGCTTCGTCTTCTTATTGATGCTGTGCAGGCGGCAAATTTCATCACGCCTAAAAAGACCAAGGAGCTTATCAAAAAAATAGGCACTCTCTGCAGTAAGTCCCAGGCAACGATGCTTGAAAGACAGGTCTATATCGAAAAGAGACATAAGTGCCTCAACGAAGAAATCTATTATAATATCGATATCATCAGCCGTGCTATTCAGTCGGGTAAGCGAGTCAACTTCATTTACAGCAAGCGCCATCTGGATGTTGAAAGCGGCACTGTTACTACCGAAGAAAAAGAGTTTTGTGTAAGCCCCTATGCAATGATATGGAGCAACGACCACTATTATCTCATCGGTAATAATCAGAAGTACGATAATCTGATGCACACCCGTATCGACCGAATGAAAAAAGTAGAAATAGCCGAAGAGAGAGCAAGAAAATTCAGCGAGGTTTCGCCATATAAAAACTATTTTGACTCTGCCGATTATTCAGGCAAGATATTCAATATGTTCAGCGGTGATACTCAGACCCTTGAGGCCTCCTGTGACAGCTCAATCTTAGAGGAAATCCTCGACCGCTTCGGTACAGATACCTCAATCAGAGTCGGCGGCAGTGAAGACAGATTCCTGCTCTCCACCAAATGTGTTGTCAGCGACGGACTTGTTTCGTGGATTATGCAGTTTGGTGACAAGATAGAGGTTATAGAGCCCAAGAGTCTTCGTGATCAGGTGAAAAAGAAGGCTCAGGAAATTGGCTCCCTTTATAAATAACTATTACAAGATGTTCTGCAAAGCTTTGCGGAGCATCTTTGTTGTTTTTGTCATAAAACCAACAAGCTAAAATCTACTTGTGTATTTAAAAAACACACGTGTCTACGCTGTCGGATAACTTCAATAAAAGTTAATAAAATTCATTATTAATTTTGCATTTTAGTTAAAAATATCTTAATTTGCTGTTGAGTTTATAAATATATAATTGAACTGTAAATAGGAAAATATTTACTTTAAAGGATGTGATAATATGAAGAAAACGGTATTTTTAACAGGTGCAACGGGCAATATGGGCTATCAGGCTTTTAAGGAGCTTTACGAAAGACGGCATATGTACGATATTGTTTTGCTTGTTTTGCCGACAGAAAAGGAAAAAGCCGACAGACTCTTTAACGGTTATGAAAATGTAAAAATTGTCTTCGGTGACCTTACGGTTTATGAGAATGTTCTTGAGTGTGTAACGGGTGCAGATTATGTGCTTCATGTGGGAGGTATGGTTTCGCCCGCGGCAGACTATTACCCTAAAAAGACCTTGTTTGTCAACATAACCGCTATGGAAAATATCGTAAGAGCTGTAAAAGCACAGCAAGACCCTGATAATATCAGAGTTGTTTATATCGGTACTGTGGCACAGACAGGCGACCGCAACTATCCAACTCATTGGGGCAGAACAGGTGACCCGATACAGATAAGTGTCTATGACCACTATGCTATCAGTAAAACTATAGCCGAAAGAATTCTTGCCGACTCAGGTCTGAGATATTGGGTGTCTCTTCGTCAGACAGGTATCCTTTATCCCGACATACTCAAAAACATTGACCCGATTATGTATCACGTGCCCATCAACGGCGTTTTGGAGTGGGCAACTGTGGAAGACAGCGGCAGACTGTGCGCAAAGGTCTGCAACGATAAATTGCCTGAGGAATTCTGGCGAAGATTTTACAATATCAGCTCGGGCCCCGATTACCGCATAACAAACTATGAGTTTGAGGTTATGCTTCTGAATGCTATCGGTATGCGTGGTAAGGATGTGCCCAAGAAGCTCTTTGACCCTAACTGGTTCATTCTGCAGAATTTCCACGGCCAATGGTACACGGATGCAGATGACCTTGAAAAATATCTCAGATTCAGATATAATGTGCCTGTCAAGGAATATTTTAAAATTATGTCTAAAAAGACACCGGCTCTATACAGATTTACTCCCATCGCGCCCCTTAATATGCTGAAAAAATATATGATGGGTCCCATTGTCAACACACCTCTTTACGGCACAAAGGCGTGGATAGACAATGGAATAAAAGACAGAATTACTGCATTTTACGGCTCTATTGATAAATACAGAGCTATTCCAAAAAGCTGGAAGGATTTTGAGGTTATCATTCCCGATAAAAACGATATGCAATATCTCGACCACGGATACGACGAAACAAAGGATTTCCACAAGCTTAAGATTTCGGATATGCAGAAAGCGGCGGAATTCAGAGGCGGTAAGTGCGTCAGCAAAAAGCTCGGCAAGGATATGTATACGCCTATCAAGTGGCAGTGTCACTGCGGTCACAAATTTGAAATGTCGCCTAACCTTGTTTTAAAGGGCGGTCATTGGTGTCCTGAGTGTCTGCCGATGCCCTGGAATTACGACGAGATTGCAAAGCATAATCCTTTCTTTGCTCAGGTCTGGTACTCTCACCACGATAAGAATGAGCATAATGTTTATACTGACGATATTTATTATGCTTTTTCAAAAGAATAAAATTTATTGCAACAAAAACCTGATTTTTTCTATCTAATATAGTGAAACCCGAAAGGAGGTTGCTGTATGAAGAAAAGTAAAAAGATAGTGCTTATAACAGTCGTAGCAGTTGCGGCTCTGTTAGTTTTATTTGCAGCAGGTAAACTGTCTGCTGAACTTTACAAAGACAAACTCGAAAGCAAAATTTTCCCACTAAAAGACCCTATAAGTGTTATCAACAGCGAATATAAAAGACCTGTAGTCTGTGTCGATTGGGCGTTTGACATAAGCGATAAAAGAAAAGTCGCAGGTTTTTCAGACTATGTGTTTGTTGCCGAGGTTAAAAAAGTTGTCGGTACGGGGTACACCGGTGTAGAAATTTATGATGGCTTTGATCTGGATGCTCAGCCTTTTACGCAGTACGAGATAAGAGTGTTGGAAAATATCAAGGGTGAGCTTATAACAAACAGAGATATACCGATGAAAAAGCACGACGGCGTTGAGGCTTTTGGCAAAAGAGGAGCTTTCTTTGGTGATTGGGTATCTATGCTTGATAGCGACCGACTGCCCGATGCAGGGGAGTGCTATATCTTCCTTTGCAGTGCCGATGAAGACGGTGAGCTTAACATAGGCTCTTTCGGCACGGTACATAACATTTATCTCTGCAAGGCTGAGGACTACACAGGCAATGAATCTATGATTGATGTTTATCGCGATGCCGTGGAGAATATGGATGAGAGTGTAA
>JAGBSR010000042.1 GCA_017631745.1 Clostridia bacterium
ATTGTTGATGAAGCCTTCAATCATTGCACAGTTGTTTTCATAGATACGGTTGAGCTCAAAATAGCAAAGGTAGTAAAGGTGAAGATCGTCAGCATTGTTTTCAGTTGCAATTCTGTTTACGGGCAGAGGTGCAAAATTGAACTTCTTGGCTGTTGTGTCTCCGTTATCAACCTTGCCTACATAGATACAGTCCGCAATAAAGCCGATAAAACCGTCAACGCTCTTGAGCTCGTTGCCTGTGTACTGGTCAAGCTCAGGATATTCGCCTGTTCTTGATTTGCCGTTCATTACGGGGTACTTGAGACTGAAGAGAGCCTCAAATGCTCTCTGATATGTATAGCTGTAGCCCTTGCAGAACATCTGAATAAGATTTTCAACATAAAGCACGGGGTTCTTATAGAAGTTTCTGAACATATCGGTGAGAATTCTCGCACCCATATATAAGCCCTTTTCGGTTTCAATGCCGAGAAGCACATCCTCTGAAATATCTACACCTAAGGCGTACATTACATCCTTGACATCAAATGTGCTCACATTACACCAATTATTATCAAGAAGCAATGCAAGACCTGAAATTTCTGTTACCTTAGTGAAGAAATCGTATGCATCAAGCTTTTTGCCGTCTGTGAATACAACTCTGCTTTCGGGAATTTCTGTGAAGCTGGGGTAAAAAAGATTACCGATGAAGTTAGCGATTTTAATGGCGTTTTTGTTTGCATCAGCCTTGGTAGCAAAGAGCTTGTCGCTGTTCCATACCTTGCAGATTGTGTTGAGAATCTGGCTGTTTGCATTGGCTCTTACAAGTGAGAAATTACCCTTTGTAAGGTCGAATGAGTAATTGTAGTGGATTTCGTCTCTGTTGTTGTAGCTGTTACGGAATACAATCTTTGATTCAAGGATACCGTCGAAAATATCCTGATCCACTTCCTTGTTTGTATAGTTGTAGCGGTAACCGCTGAGCACCTCAGCGCAGGCATCGTATGCACCCTTTAATGCGCAGGTTGATCTTCTGCCCTCTTTTTCAGCAGCATACATTTCTACATCGTGAATATCATATGCCTTGTCGGGGTTTGATGACTGCCAGTCTTCCTTAAACATCTGCACTGCATCGAAAGCCTTGCCGGGATGCTTGAGCATCCATTCTGTTTTTAATGTCGGAATACTGCTAAGACCCTTGAGAAGCTCTGCCATTTTAGCATCTGTAAGCTCAGCCTTAAGAGCAAAGTTGCTCATAGCCCATAAATAGGGTCCGTTGTTTTTGCTGTAAAGGAAATCATAGCTGACACCGAACATCTTGTCTGCTGAATTGGCAGCAAGGAAGCTGTCAAAGGTTTCCTCTGTGATAGTCTTATTGCTTGCGGCATAGCTGTTTACACCCGCATAACCGAGCTCATTGATATTTTTTGAAAACTCAGTATCCTTTGCCTTGAGTATAGGGTCGATAACCTTACCGACAATATCCTCGTGGCCGTTTGTACCGTCAGGACGGTAATAAATGTCATCCTCGCCCTTAGCAGCAACTGACATGCCTAAGCTGAAGCATGAGAGCAGCATAGTGAGAGTCAAAACAAGACATAAAAACTTTTTCATTTTCACTAACTCCTTTATATTAGAATATAGTTCGCCATAATTTTACCAATATAGTGTATCACTAAAATGCAATTAAGTCAATATATAGTTTAATCCGTTTACAATTTCTTTCATTACTTTTCACATATAAGGCTGCTTTTTATCGGTAAAATCAAACAAAATTTTTTATTTTTAAAATAATGGTTTGACGAATATACTTTTGTATGTTAAAATATTGCTATATTAGTTCACTAAGGAGGATGACTATGTCTAACGAACTTAATAAAAAATACGGACTTCTGACAGCTATCTGTACTGTTGTCGGCACCGTTATCGGCTCCGGTGTTTTCTTCAAGGCCGAAAAAATCCTTACCGAAACAGGCGGTAATCTTCCTGTCGGTATCCTTGCCTGGATAATCGGCGGTCTTATTATGGTATCCTGTGCATACGCTTTTTCAATTCTTGCTACAAGACACGAAAAGGTCAGCGGTATCGTTGACTTCGCTGAAGCTCTTCTCGGCAAGAAATATGCTTACTTTATGGGCTGGTTCCTTGCTCTTTTCTATTACCCCACTCTCACCTCAGTGCTTGCGTGGGTAAGTGCAAGATACCTTTGTGTGCTTATCGGCTGGGACATCACAGGCCCTCAGTGTATGACAATCTCGGGCGTACTTCTTATCACTGTTTTCGCCCTCAACACTCTCGCACCCAAGCTTGCAGGTAAGTTCCAGATTTCAGCTACCTTCATCAAGCTCATTCCTCTTTTCCTTATGGCAATCGTGGGCACAATCAAGGGCCTTTCAAACGGTCTTCTCGTTGAAAACTTCACAACTGTTGTAAACGAAGACATCTCAACAGCAAGCGGTCTTTTCAAGGCAGTTGTTGCAACAGCATTTGCATACGAGGGCTGGATTTGCGCAACCTCAATCAATGCAGAGCTTAAAGATGCAAAGAAAAACCTTCCTAAGGCTCTCGTTATGGGTACTCTTATCATCGTTGCAGTTTATATCACATATTACATCGGTCTTGCAGGCGGTATCGAAAATGCCGTTATTATGCAGGGCGGTGAGCAGGGTGCAAGAATCGCATTCTCAGCTGTGTTCGCAAACTTCGCAGGCACACTTCTGTTTGTCTTCGTTGTAATTTCCTGTCTTGGTACTCTCAACGGTCTTACCCTCGGCTGCTCGAGAGCTTTCTATGCTATCGCAGCTCGTAATCAGGGTCCCAAGCCCGAAATCCTCAAGCAGGTTGACCCGGCAACAAGCATGCCCTCCAACTCATCAATGGCAGGCCTTTTAGTCAGTGCTATCTGGCTTCTCTTCTTCTACGGCTCACAGCTCGGCGAGCCCTGGTTCGGTCCTTTCTCATACGATTCATCAGAGCTCCCCATCATCACAACCTACGCTATGTACATTCCCATTTTCATCAGTATGATGTTCAAGGAAAAGGGTCTCAGCGTTGTGAAGGGTAAGATTGCTCCCGTGCTTGCTATCTGCGGTTCAATCTTTATGGTTATCGCCGCTGTTTTCGCTCACGGCGTATATCCCTATCAGGCAGCAAAGGCAAACGGTACCTTCTCACTTCCCGTTTTATTCTACCTTATCACCTATGCTGTAATTATGATTGCAGGCGCATTCTTCATGAAAAAGAAGAGCAAGAAATAATATCCCGAAACAAAAAAAATCAAGGCGTTGTGTCCTCACGGATGCAGCGCCTCTTTTTAATGCAGAATGCAGAATGCAAAATGCAGAATTGCGGTCGCGGGTAAAATTTTGTCAGATTTATAGGTTTCTTCCGCAAAGTCAGTCGGGTTAAGATACCAACCGCCGTCGATTTTATTAATCGGTCATAATCGGAAAGTGTCTATTATCTTGTCTCCCCTGAAAGGGGAGATGTCACAAAGTGACAGAGGGGTTACAATGTCAGCTCAGCTGACCACCATAATTCTGCATTATGCATTCTGAATTCTGCATTCATAAAGCATTCTGCATTTAAATAGTGTGCAACGGAGCCTTTTTGCTTTATGCGGTGTTATGTACCGCCACTGTCAGGCGAAAGTCCGAAGCTGACGGACAGAGCCTTATCTATTTTATACATCTCACTTTTGTCAAGTATCCCCATCTTTTCACGAAGGCGTTTTTTGTCCAGAGTCCTGACCTGCTCAAGCAGAACTATCGAATCCTTGGCAAGACCGCAATCGTGAGCGTTGACCTGAATATGGGTTGGCAGATTTGTCTTGAAGCGCTGACTTGTTATAGCCGCGGCAATAACCGTCGGACTGAATTTGTTACCCACATCGTTCTGCACTATTAAAACAGGTCTCACACCGCCCTGCTCAGACCCCACAACGGGGCTCAGGTCAGCGTAATATATTTCACCTCGTTTAACTGACATAGTGTTTCCTCCACTGTGAATTTTATTGACAAAAATAGTTTAACCTCTCTGAGTGGCTTTTAAACAAGTGGAGCTGTAAAATATTTTATGTATAATCAGACCAAAAAGTTAATGCACATTGATTTTCACTTCAATGTGCATTTTTATCATTCAAAATTATATATGAATTTTTCGGTTTCTATTCTTTTGATTTTATCTTTTTCGCAGTCAAAAATTATTCTGTACCCTGCCGTATTTTCCTCGGGAGTATATTCATATTCACCCTCGCCGGGCAGTAAGATTTTTCTTTTGCCCATATCGCTCACAGCTTCAAGCAGAGTCTTCACGGGGCTGTAGTCCCCCGCTTTGCCGTAGCTTATCTTTATATCCGGCAGTGAGATTTCCTGCTTGCCGAAAACAACGCCCTTGATATTTTCAGGCTCCGTCACCCTGAAGGTAACATCACCCTCGGCACTGTAGGATAAAATTCCTTTCACTGTCATTCCTGCCGTTTCAAAAGAAACAGCACCTTCAAAATCCTGCAGAATGAAGCTTTCCTTCACTGAGCAGGCACTGAAAGACAAAGCCAAAACAACAATCAGCAATACAGAAACCGCATATCGCAAAACCTATCACTCCGGGCTGAATTATTTTTCAAAAGCCCTCATGGAATAAGCAAGCTCTGAAACGACATCGCTCGGCAGCATGCCCGACTTGGACATCTTCTCTGCCACTCCGTCGGCAGTGTACCCGTGAATGTAAACTGCAGCTGTCATTGCGTTAACAGTGCCAAGACCCTGAGCAAGCAAGCCGCCCATAAGACCTGCAAGCACATCACCGCTGCCGCCCTTTGCAAGGCCCGAGTTGCCTGACGAATTGACATAAGCCTTCTTGGTCATAGGCTGAGCAACGATAGTGTTTGCACCCTTGAGTGCGAGATATACATTATAGCTTGATGCAAAATCTCTTGCAGTACCGACACGGTTGGTCTCAATAAGCTCTGTTCTTGTGCCGCAAAGGCGTGACATCTCACCGGGATGAGGTGTGAGAATAATATCACATGAAGCGCTGTGTAATATACTTATGTCGTCTGCTATGATATTTATGCCATCGGCGTCAATTAAAAGTGGCACCCTTGAATTTGCAACAACAGCCTTGAGTACTGCCTTGGTGTCTTCATTCACACCCATTCCGCAGCCGATAACTATTGCGCTGTATTTATCAAGGGAAGCGACCAGCTTATCGATTGCACTCGCTGAAAGAGTACCCTCAGCCGTTTCGGGAAGAGGCATCATAAGAGCTTCCGTAACCTTTGAAGCTATGGGCACATATGCACTTTCGGGAAAAGCCATAGTCACAAGTCCCACACCGCTTCTTAAAGCCGCTGACCCGCAAAGCACGGGAGCGCCTACCATATTCTTACTGCCGCAGATGCAAAGCAGATGGCCGAAGCTGCCCTTATGAGAAACGCTGGAACGCTCGGAGAAGAGGTTGCTGACCTCCACTCTGTTGTGAGTATAAAGCGAATCGGAAACAAGCTTATAGCTCTCTTCGGGAATACCGATATTTGCAATGATGATATCACCGCAGCACTCTGATGCGGGGTGCATAATATGAGCCGGCTTAAGAGCAGAAATAGCAATTGTATAGTCAGCCCTGAAGCATCCCGGGTCGTTGTAACCGCTGTCGCAGTAAACACCGCTGGGCACATCGATAGAAAACTTGACACCCTTTGCCTGAGACATTTCTTCAAAGAGATAGCGAAGCTCGGGGCTGATATTGCCGTAAAAGCTGAAGCCGAAAACCGCATCAACAATAATATCGGCATTTCTTATAGTCTGAACTGTCTTGGCTTTATCAGCATCATACCATATAGTAGGAATAGCCATATCGATTATCAGCTTATACATATATGTAGCTTCCTGACTTACGGGGTAGCCCGACGCCATAATAACACATACATTATAGCCGTTTTCGCTGAGCTTTCTTGCCACAACAAAGCCGTCACCGCCGTTGTTACCTTTACCGCAGACAACAGCAACATTTCTCTTGAGACTCTTTTCTTTTTCAGTTTCGTTCCTGATGTTTCTTGCACAGGCGGCGCCTGCATTTTCCATCATTCTCTGATATGACAGACCGTATTTCGCCGTGTACTGTTCTACCTGTTTCATTTCATCTGAATTGAGCAGTCTCATAAGGGATACCACCTTTACTTGTTTAGTTAAATTTATTCTGTATCTTTTAAATTATACCATTTAGTTAAGCTATAGTCAACCGTATTAAATTATGAATTAACTATATAAAAAAGACCTGCAAAGATAACGCCGACATCTCTGCAGGTTTAAATTTAAAATAAAACTTCAAGGTCTTTGACAGAGGAATAATGAATTGGCTTAATGCCGATTTCGGGCAGATGCTCAAGATTTGCAAAGCTGTCGTCAACCATATAAACCTCGTCGAAATCCTTATCAAAAAGAGAAATGCAATATTTATAAATTCGCTCATCGGGCTTGACCATTTTAACATTGCAGGAAATAACTTTATGATCAAATAAATCACCCAGACCGTGCTTTTCAATCAGACCCTCAACAACGCCGAGTGGTGCATTTGATAAAAGGGCAATGTCATAGTTTTCCCTGAGCCTTCTTATTACGGGTACTATCTCCTGCTGCAAAACAAAGAGCTTTTCCCACTCGGGTATCATTTTTTCTTTGTCCAATCCCAGTGCTTCTGCCATATTAGTCAGCAGTTCATCATAGGTCACAAGACCCAAATCAGCAGGCACAAAGAGCTTTTCTTTAAGGGGTGCGGCAACATCCTCGGGGAGATATTTCCTCAGAAATACGGGAGCTACATCGCCCATAATAACGCCGAAGCAATCGAAAATTACAAGTTTATTATGCATAGGTTCTCCTTACTTTTCAAGCCCGATAACGATATCGTAGCTGCTGTCACCTGTGATATCAGCCACCCATGCACCCTTGGCAAAGTCTCTTGCTCTGAAGATAATCTGATCTTCATAAATTTCCGCAATGTAGCCGGTACCTGCATCGTTATAGATGCCGTCTTTGTTTACAATTGAGAAAGAGGGCACATTGATGCTGTGAATGCCGTCAACCTCATTATAGCTGTCGGGGCCGAAGCCTGAGTGAAGATGACCCGACACGAGGAAAACATTGTCGTACTTGGAAAGTATATCCTGAATATCCTGACTCTGCTCACCTACACTGCCGCCGATCTTAGTGATACTGCCGAAGGCCTGCATCTCATTGTGGGTATCCTTGAGAGGCTGATGTAAAAGCACAAAGGTGGGGTTGCCGTCTTCTGCCTCAAGCTCACTGTCGAGCCACTGAAGCTGCTCGGGGCTGATATATGCCTGCTCGAGCTTTGTCTTATCCGAGCCGAGAACGATAACCTTATAGCCACCAATTCTTTCACTGTAATGATAGCTGTCAACTGCTTCGTCACCATTGAGCTCGTTGGTCATACCCGAAAAAGCACTGAGGCTCTGAGCATAAATTCTGAGTCTTATATCGTGGTTACCCGAAGCCATTATGTATCTTGCATCAAGACCTGCGAGCTTATCCTTGACAAGCTTATAGTCGAGCATTGTTGCGTTTTCGGTTATGTCGCCAAGACCGATAAGAGCATCGAAGTCTCCGCTTGCATTGTGCAGGTCTTCACACGCCGCCTGAAACACACTGTATCTTTCCGAGCTGTAAAATGATACCTGAGGGTCTGCGATGAAAGCGAGCACTGTCTTTTCACCGTCTGCCAGGGGTACCCCTAAGGGCGACTCAACAGAGGGTGCGGTGTAGTCTGCATTTTTAGTTGAAGCGGTAAGACCGAGCATAGCCGCAACAACCACCGCAACACATACGGCAAGCACGATTAATATTTTGCCTGATTTGCTTAGTTTCATATTTAACATCCTCTCTTTTGTAGCTGATATAAAGTTTATCACCGCGGCTGTCAATTGTCAATTCAATATATGTTAATAAAAGAAAACATTGCCGCAAAAATTATTTATTTGTCGTAAAAGTACCCGTAAAGTCAAAAAAACTTTATAAAAAAATTCAAAATACCATTGTTTTATCATTTGAAATGATATATAATATACCTTGTATTTTAATTTATTCTTGATTGGAGGGTCGTAAAATGATCGACGAAACTATCAGATTCAAGCTTCAGAGCAGTTCGCCCGAAGAAATGAAAGAAATTATGAAGCAGGTTCACGCCGCTTTAAAAGAAAAGGGTTATAACCCCATCAACCAGATAGTCGGCTACATTCTTTCAGAAGACCCGACATATATCACTACTCACAACAACGCCCGCAGTCTTATCAGAAAGGTTGACAGAGATGAGCTTTTACAGCAGCTCGTTACAGACTACCTTAAAGAAGACTAACTTTAGGAGGTATACAAATGGCAGCGAAAAAGAAAAATGAATTTTTAACATACAAGGGTAAGCCTCTTGTGAGAAAGGGTAACACCCTTTACTACGGAAATATGAGCGACAAGTTCGTTGTTATGTTCCAGATTCTTTCAACAAAGGATGTTGACGGCTTACAGGTGGCAGACAGAGTCGGCGTTCAGCTTATCAACACTGACCCCAATGTCCGTCCCCACGACAGAATTGCACAGAAGACTGAGAAGAAAGGTCTTTACGCAGCGATGGATATCGGCAAGATCTGGCTTGAAAGAGCACTTGCAGAATAAGATAACAGCACCGTATCGTGCACAATAATCACAAACAAGCGACATGGCATCAAACCCTTGTCGCTTAAAAATTGTGCACTTGCCATTTTTTCTCCCTCGGAGTACAGCAGTACGCCTTCGGTCGAAGAAAATGTCATACGGCACTGTTCTCTTTATTCTTCATCAAAACTTAATATCCGCATGTGGCGCAGAGGATAACGCAGCAGATTCCGATTCTGAAGAGCAGGGGTTCAAGTCCCTTCATGCGGGCCAAAGGAAAATCCGTTCACGCAAGTGAGCGGATTTTCCTTTGTATTATTCATTCTTCAATATTCATCATTCATTATTCATTTCTGCAAGAACGGTTTTTCAAATGAATAATGAAGTCGCTACGCTGATGAATAATTAATAATGAATAATTGCAGGCGGGACACCCGCACCCGATTGTTAATTATGTAATTTTGCCTTATTGCTAAATCAATCTGCAAACAAAAACAAGCACTTCTTCGGAAGTGCTTTTTCTGTGTTATCCGCTTCGCGAATTTTACGGCAGACAACATATCACTGTTAAAATCCTATACATATACATTATTTACTCAGCATACCCTATATTCAACGGTTTTCACTTTTTTAACGAAAAGCTCTTGATATTTAAACAGTTTTATGCGATAATACTCGGGTTATTTTTATTTTCAGTTAGGAGTGTTTCAATGGAACAAAAAAGAAGCGGCTTCTCAGGTAAACTCGGCTTTGTTCTTGCAGCGGCAGGGTCCGCAGTAGGTCTTGGCAATATATGGAGATTCCCCTATCTTGCAGCAAAATACGGCGGAGGTATGTTCCTGCTGGTGTATATTATCCTTGCAGTGACCTTCGGCTTTTCACTTATGGTGGCTGAAATCGGCATCGGCAGAAAGTCTCAGCAGAGTGCTATCACTGCTTTTAAACAGCTTGACAAAAGATTTTCCTTCCTCGGTTATCTCGCTGCGGCTGTACCTGCTGTCATTCTCCCCTACTACTCGGTTATCGGCGGTTGGGTAACAAAATATATGGCAGACTTCTTCACAGGAAACGGCTCAGCTGCGGCTCAGGACGGATATTTCGGCAACTACATTTCTCAGGTTGGTGAGCCCGTGCTTTACTTCCTGATTTTTATGGCGCTCACAGTTTTCATCGTACTCTTCGGCGTTGAAAAGGGCATTGAAAAAGTCAGCAAGGTTATGATGCCCGTGCTCGTTATCCTTTCAATCGGCATTGCAATTTATTCCGTAACCATTCCCGGTGCAATGGAGGGCGTTATCTATTACCTCAAGCCTGAGCTTGAAAACTTCTCTGTCACAACTGTAATTGCGGCTCTCGGTCAGCTATTTTATTCAATGTCACTTGCTATGGGTATTATGATTACCTACGGCTCGTATATGAAAAGAGAGGTCAATGTTGAAAGTTCAACAAGACAGATCAGTGTTTTCGATACAGGTATCGCATTCTTTGCAGGTCTTATGATTATCCCTGCAGTCTTCGCTTTTTCAGGCGGTGACGAGAGTGCTTTAGGTCAGGGCCCCGGTCTTATGTTTGTAACTCTGCCTAAGGTTTTTGAGACTATGGCAGGCGGTCAGATTATAGGTGCTGTTTTCTTCGTACTCGTGCTGCTTGCAGCTCTCACCTCTTCAATCTCACTAACGGAAACAGTTGTAGCTTCACTTATGGATAAGCTTCACATCAAGAGAATTCCCGCTTGTATCATCGTGCTTGCAAGCTGTATTCTTCTCGGTCTTGTATCAATCTTCGGTTACAGCATCTGGGCAGATGTCACTGTTATCGGTATGCAGTTCCTCGATTTCTTCGACTTTATCAGTAACACAATTATGATGCCCATACTCGCAATCATCACCTGTATATTTGTCGGCTATTTCATCAAGCCTCAGGCTATCATCGATGAGGTTGAAAGTGCAGGTGTGAAGTTCAAGAGCAAGAAGCTTTTTGTAGTAATGATAAAATATGTTTCCCCGATTTTCATTCTTCTTATTCTTGTTTCATCAATTCTCAACGCTTTCGGCGTAATCAAAATCTAAAGAGATTTACTTAAGGCAGGTCTGTAACCTGCCTTTTTTGTTTTCTTTATAATTTTTTAGAGCTTAAAACCCTTGCATTTTATATACATTTTTGATAAAATTAATTTATATTGACTTATCAGGAAGTGATAAAATGAAAGCAATTATTAACGGTAAAATTATACTCAAAGACAGAATTCTCGAAGGCTCAGCTCTGCTCTATTCCGATGTTGTTGAGGGCATTGTCCCCCACGGCAGTGTACCTAAAGAGGCTGAAATCATCGACGCCAAGGGCGGCTATGTGGCACCCGGTCTTATCGATATGCACATTCACGGCTATCTCGGCAAGGATGTCTGCGACGGTGAAGAAGAAAGCATCCGTACTATTTCAAAGGGTCTGCTTGCAAACGGTGTAACAGGCTATCTGCCCACAACTATGACCGTTGATATGAAGGTTATCCGTAAGGCTCTTGAAGTATGCCGTGACCTCAAGGAAGAAAGCAAGGATTGGGACGGCAGTGTTATTCTCGGCTGTCATGCTGAGGGTCCGTTTATCAGCGAAAGCAAAAAAGGTGCTCAGGATGCAAAGTATATCCTTAAGCCCGATGCGGCCTTTGTCAAGGAATACGCTGACATTATAAAGACTATCACACTTGCTCCCGAAACCGACGAAAACGACTTTGCAGCTATCCGTGAAATTACACGTGATACCGACGTGGTTATCTCAATGGGTCACACCTCGGCAGATTACGAAACAGCCATGGCAAGTGTCAATGCAGGCGTCAAGCACGTAACTCACCTTTTCAATGCTATGACTCCCCTTGCACACAGAGCTCCCGGTGTTGTCACTGCAGCTATGAATGCTGATATCAGCTGTGAGCTTATCGTTGATACCTTCCACGTGGATGCAAGCCTTTACAATATGCTCTATAAGCTCAAGGGCAGAAAGCTTTGCTTTATCACTGACTGTCTGCCTGCAGGCGGTCTTCCCGAAGGCGAATACACTCTCGGCGGTGCTAAGATTATCTATCGCGGTATCGTTTGCCGTCTTGAAGATGGTACTGTAGCCGGCAGTGTACTGCACCTTAACAAGGGTGTATGGAATGTTTACACCAACTCGGATATTCCTCTTTATGAGTGTGTCAACTGCGCTTCTCTCAACCCTGCTACTACTCTCGGTCTTGAAAAGACCAAGGGCTCACTCGAAGTAGGTAAGGATGCGGACATCATCATAACAGACAGTGAATTTAATGTAGAAAAAACAATTATCGGAGGTAAGATTAAATATGAAGCTTAAAGTTAATGCAAAACTCGACCCTAAATTTCAGCCCCTTTCACTGGTTTGCCGTGAAATGCGTGAAGCAACCAAAGAAAACGGTCAGGATATCGTAATTGCTGTCGAAAGAAACAAGGGCTACACAACTACATACAAGACCCGCATTTTCGCTGACGGCACAGGTCATGACGAAGAAAACTTCAAGTTCGTTGAGCGTATTGCAAAGTCACTTCTCTGGGTTGCAGGCGGTTATAAGGTTATCATCGCAGGCAGTGAGGTTGTAGGTGCAAAGATTAAAGAGGCTTTCACCTACGGCGGTCTTCGTGACTTTGATGTAAAGTTTATGGAAAATGTATACGAAGAGAAATTCGTAGTTGAAATCTGTGCTCTTGAAGATGCTCCCGAGGATAAGTCATCAGCTGCACCCATCGGCAGACATCTTGACGGTTGCCGTATCGGCTTCGATGCAGGCGGAAGTGACCGTAAGGTAAGTGCTGTTATCGACGGTGAAAGCATTTATTCAGAAGAGGTTGTATGGTTCCCCAAGCTTCAGTCAGACCCCGACTATCACTATCAGGGCATTTTAGAGGCTATGAAAACTGCAGCTTCAAAGATGCCTCGTGTTGACGCTATCGGCGTATCATCAGCAGGCGTATATATCGACAACCGCATTATGGCTGCATCACTTTTCCTTAAGGTAAACGAAGAAGATTTTGACAAAAAGGTTAAGAATATGTACCTTGATGTTGCAAAGGAAATCGGTGCTGATATTCCTATCGAGGTTGCAAATGACGGCGACGTAACTGCTCTTGCAGGTGCTATGGACTTAAACGATGACAGCGTTCTCGGTATTGCTATGGGTACCAGCGAAGCAGGCGGTTATGTTGATCCCGACGGCAATATCACAGGTTGGCTCAATGAGCTTGCATTCGTACCTGTTGACTTCTCAGAAGAAGCTATGGTTGACGAATGTTCAGGCGACTACGGTTGCGGCGTTAAATATTTCTCACAGGACGGCGTAATTAAGGTTGCTCCTTGGGCAGGCATCGAGCTTGATGAAAGTCTCTCCCCTGCTGAAAAGCTCAAGGTTGTTCAGGGCCTTATGGCTGACGGCGACCAGAGAGCCGCGGACATCTACGACACAATCGGTGCATTCTTCGGTTATGCAATTGCATATTATGCTGATTTTTA
>JAGBSR010000043.1 GCA_017631745.1 Clostridia bacterium
GATTGTTGTTGAACCTGTGGGAGTGGGAACTCTCTGAGCTGAACCGATAAGTTTGCCGTTGAGTTCTGGGATTACAAGGCCGATAGCCTTAGCAGCACCTGTTGAGTTGGGAACGATGTTTGCAGCAGCTGCACGAGCTCTTCTGAGGTCACCCTTCTTGTGAGGACCGTCAAGAACCATCTGGTCACCTGTGTAAGCGTGAACAGTTGTCATGATACCGCTCTGGATAGCAGCGTAGTTGTTGAGAGCCTTAGCCATGGGAGCAAGGCAGTTTGTTGTGCATGATGCAGCTGAGATGATATTGTCTTCAGCTGTAAGTGTGCCTTCGTTTACGCTGTAAACGATTGTGGGAAGGTCGTTACCAGCGGGAGCTGAGATAACAACTTTCTTTGCACCTGCTTCGATGTGAGCAGCAGCCTTATCCTTTGAGCAGAAGAAACCTGTGCATTCGAGAACTACGTCTACACCGATTTCGCCCCAGGGAAGTTCTGCGGGGTTGGGCTTAGCATAGATGATGATTTCCTTGCCGTCAACTGTGATTGAGTTTTCACCAGCTTCTACTGTGTGGCCGTCATATCTGCCCTGAGCTGTATCGTACTTAAGAAGGTGAGCAAGCATCTTGGGGCTTGTGAGGTCGTTGATAGCAACAACTTCATAACCTTCAGCGTCGAACATCTGACGGAAAGCGAGACGACCGATACGGCCGAAACCATTAATAGCAACTTTTACTGACATAATTTTTTCCTCCAATATTTCATTGAATTTTTAAAAAAATCTACCTTAATATAATAGCTGATTTCTTTTTATTTTTCAACAGTTTTATTGATTTTTTATCAAATATTTAAAAATTTGTTATTCTAAACAAAAACTCGTGTACCTAAAGGCTAAACTGTGCAATACTCACTAAAAGCAGGACTCATTCTGCTCATCAAGACTGAGATAAAAGCTCGGCAGAAACTCATCAAGGAAGACCTGCACCTCCGGCATATTCATTTTTTCCGTGGCTGCTCTTGTGCTTTCAAGAGCCTTTCCGAATTCATTATTGCCTGCATTCTTCTCTTCTATGCACTTTATCAGCGCAGAAATCTTATCCGCCGCCTTGACTATCTGCCATAGATATTCATCATCCTGTGCTTTAAAAAAGGCGCTCTCATAATACTTTGACATATCCTCCGGGAGCATTGCAAGAAGCTTTCTGCCTGCCTTGTCTTCAACCTCCTGAAAAGCCTCGCGCATATCCTCGCTGTGATACTTAACGGGAGTCGGCATATCGCCGGTGATAATCTCTGTCATATCGTGATAGAGACCTAAGAAGGCTGCTCTTTCTGCGTTAAGATTTCCGCCGAAGCGGACATTTTTAATCACTGCAAGAGCGTGAGCAATAACCGCTACATCATTACTGTGCTCGCTGATATTTTCACTGACGGTATTTCTCATCAGTGCCCAGCGGTTGATATATTTCATTCTTGAGTGCATTGCAAAAAAATGGTTACTCATAGTTTTCTCCTTATTTATCCTGTTTTGTTGTCTGAACTGCTTTTTTAACTATAGTGTAATCGTCATCCACACCTGCTGCAATGGCAAAGGGTGTTGTGTCAGAGGGATTCCACACATAAAGATAAGCCACACCTGTCTGCTTTCCGTACCAGGTTTTATAGGGATGGATTATATAAAACAGACCGTTGAAAAGATATTCCATACCCTTTGCACCGTCTGATATTCTCCAACCGTAAATCTTGGTTGCCTCATCATAGGAGCCGTCTTTATAAAGAGTCAGCACCTTCTGAACATCTTTTTTATCCTGACCCTTGAGAGACTTTTCCTTGGGCTTGACATCACCGTCAACGATAAACAGATTATACTTCGGGAAGTTATCCTTTCGCGTGCTGTAAACATTGAGAAGCCAGAGATTCAGCTCATCAAAATATGTCATAGTCTGCACACCGTAATAGGTATTGCCCGTATAAACAAAAAACTTGCCGTGCATTTTCTCAGGGCCGATATGGTGCACTTTTTTATAGTCCAGAGGCTGTCCGTATTTATCCCACCAGCCTGTGACATCATATTGAACAAGCACCTGATAGTCGTTGTCCGTTCTCTGAGTCTGAGGTGTTGTACCGCAGGAAACGGTAAGATAGTGACCCTTTCCCGTTTCAAAAGACGGACCGAAGCACATTGCATCTGTACCTGATACTCCGTACCGTCTTGACCAGGTTTTGCCCTGATTTTTCACCTTTGCCTTGAAATCCTCCCACACATGGGTCAGGTGAACAGTTCTGATAAGCTTGCCCTTAACAGCATCTACGCCTAACTCATTGAGATTATCCACATCGATTATGGCAAGGTACAAAGCCTTTTTGCCCTCAGGATTAAGTGAAGCATAAACCTTGCCGTCTTTTTCATTGAAGCAGATATCACCGAGGTGACCTTCTATGCCCGTTATACTGCCGACAGCATTGCCCTCAAAATCGCATTTGACAAAAGTGTTGGTATAGGAATAATAAACGAATCCATTTTCCTGATCAATGGCCATACCCTGACAGTGCTTGATATCCCAGGAGCCTCCGCTTGCAAGGGACAAGGGAAAATAGTCTATAATGGTAAAATTTTCTACCTCAACAGCTGACGAGGGCTGTGTTGTTGTAATAGTGGTTGCAGTTGTAGCAGGCTTAGTTGTGGTGACTTTATGGGTTGTTGAAGGTACTTTGGTTGTGGTCTGACTTGTTGTCACGGCAGTAGTGCCGCCTGCAAAGGGAGCTTTGAAATCGCCGCCTCCCACAAAGGTAAGACTTATATAACCGAAAGATACAAGGGCGGTAATGCATATCAATATCAACAGTGTGTTTTGTATTATCTTTTTCATCTTACCTTCACCTGCCTTTTAAAAATTCAGCGGCCACCCTTAAGTGACCGCTGTTAATCGGAATCTTAATCAGATGATGTCGCCTTCCATACCGGGTGTGCATGAAGCAGCATTGCTTTCATCTGTATCAATATGCATTGCGAGAGCATATGAGGGGCTTACTCTTACGATAACATCACCGAAAATAAGTGCTCTGCCGTCGCTGTCAGCCTTAACTGAAACGATCTGCTTGTCAACAAGGCCGTACTTTTCAGCATCAGCGGGAGTCATATGGATATGTCTCTTTGCGATGATAACGCCGTCGTTGAGTTCAACCTCGCCTTTAGGACCTACAAGCTTACAGCCACCGCTGCCTTCAAGGTCGCCTGATTCTCTGATAGGAGCTTTAACACCGATTGAACGTGCATCGCCTGCGCTGAGCTCAACCTGAGTTTCGGGGCGTACGGGGCCAAGGATTGAAACAGCAGGGAAGCTGCCCTTAGGACCGATTACCTGTACTCTTTCTTCACAAGCGTACTGACCGGGCTGTGAAAGGTCTTTTTTGTTTGTAAGTTCATAACCTTCACCGAAGAGAATATCAAGAACTCTGCGGCTAACGTGAATATGTCTTGCTGATGTTTCGATTAAAACAGGTCTGTTCATATTATTGTCCTCCTGAAACAATGTTTATAAAATTTTACACTGAATATTTTACAACATTTTTTTAGTAATTGCAACATAGATTTATATTTTTTTACATTATATATTTTCAAAAAAAAGAAGCCCTGCATCACCACAGGCAATGCAGGGAAAAATAATTACTGAAGGAAAAGATCTATAAAGCCGTTGAAACCATACTTGGCTAAAACTGAAAATATCATACCGATTAAAAATAAACCGATATTTGCCCAGTTCTTTTCAACATCAGGTTCAATAAGATTCTGCCACGAAACTGTAACAGCCGCACCTTCGATGTAATAGCCGTCAACTTCTACCGTATCGCCTGATTCAGCCTTTTTAAAGCCAAGGTTACTGAGTTCAGCAGCAAATGCTGATGCCATTTCGCTGTCTCTGAAAGTGATAACAGCTTCGATTCTAAGCTCATCAGCAGGATCGTTATCTCTGACCATACCGGGAACGAAGCCTGTGCACCACCAATACTTATCAACAGGACGTCTGAACATAAATTCATAATCCTCAGGTGCATCACCCTCGTTTTTCTGATGGTATACACTCATATCCATTATCGGCCAGTATTTTTCATCTGCGGCATTGTATAAAACATTTTCGTCTCTCTTAAGACCGTCAGCATCTCTGTGATAGATACCGATTTCACCGCCGTAACCGATAAGGTACTGACCCTTCCAGAACTGCACCATGAAGTCCTGATCATCATATGTAAAAAAGACTCTTTCATAGTCATATTCGAAACCGATATAAGGTGCCATATAGTCATATATTCTTGCAAAGCCAAAGCTCTTCTGCCAAGATTTCTTGTCGTTGGCATAGTAGTAACCGCAATCATCATAACAATATTGGAATGAAAGAAGATGATTGAACTCAAGGTAAGAATTTAATTGATTTTCGTTTTTAACAACTTTCATCGGAAACTTAGCTGTAATAGTTTGTCCGTTGACAACAGCAGTTGCAATAACATCAAAATTACCGAGTGCAAGACCCTTAACCTTACCGTCTGCATTTACTGTTGCAATGCTTTCATCTGAGGTTGACCATATAATTTCCGGTTGTAATTCAAGGCCCTCAACCTCTGCTTTAACCTGTGTATACTGTCTTAAACCGACATTCATACTTCTGGAAGAAATGTTCAGCTTGTATTCGGATGCAGCACTTGATGCAACAACGCTGAACGAAACAATAAGAATAAGGAACAGAACAAAAGCCGACTTCTTAAAGATAGTTTTCATAAACAGCCTCCTGAAAAAATTTACAATATAATATCACTTTTTGAAATTAAAAGCAATATTTATTATTTCTTTTATAACTTTATTAACAGTTTATTAATCAGTACTTATAGCTTTATATGTATCATTAAAGCATAATATAACTTCAAAAGAGTGATTTTATGAATAACGAATTTCAAAATCTAAAAGAACAGTGCCTCGGCTGTACCAAGTGTGAGCTTTGCGGTAAAAGACATAATGTGGTTTTCGGCACAGGCAATGAAAATGCAAAAATTATGTTTGTGGGCGAAGGCCCGGGCGAGCAGGAGGATCTGCAGGGTGAGCCCTTCGTAGGTAAAAGCGGACAGCTTTTGGATAAATATCTCTCGCTTATCGATCTTGACAGAAAAGAAAACATCTATATTGCAAATATAGTAAAGTGCCGTCCGCCTATGAACCGCGACCCGAAGCCTGAGGAACAGGACATCTGCATAGAATATCTCCGTCAGCAGGTAAAGCTCATAAAACCGAGAATTATTGTGTGTCTGGGCAGAATTGCAGCACAAAAGCTCATCTCGCCTGACTTCCGCGTAACAACGCAGCACGGAGAATTTACGGAAAAAGGCGGCATACTGTTTATGGGAACTTTCCACCCGTCGGCACTGCTCAGACAAGAAAGCAATAAACCTCTTGCCCTTTCTGATTTTCAGGCACTCAGAAATAAAATCAGAGAAGAGGAGCTGCTGTGAAAAGAATTATAGTTATCGGCTGTCCGGGAAGCGGTAAAACGACTCTATCCAAAGCTCTCGCCGAAAAGCTCAGCCTTGCGCTGATACATCTTGATAAAATTCAGTGGCAGGGCAATTGGGAGTGTATCCGCGGTGAAGAATTTAACAATATACTCAGAGAAGAAATGAAAAAGCCTCAGTGGATCATAGACGGCAACTACAACCGCACCATACCAATGAGACTTGAACAGTGTGATACCGTTATTTATCTTGATTATCCCACTTATGTCTGCTTTTTCTCAGCACTGAAAAGAGTGATAAAAAACTACGGCAGGGTAAGAGACGATATGGGCGGCAACTGCAGAGAACGCTTTGACCCGACTTTCTTTTGGTTTATTCTCAGCTTCAACCGTAAAAACCGCCGAAAATATCACAGACTTTTAGGTAGTGCTGAAAATAAAAATATTATCATCCTCAAAAACAGAAAAGAAGCGGACAGCTTCCTGAACAACCTTTAAAGGCACAGCACCGGCTGTGCCTTTTTTTATGTGGCGTTAAAGGGGAACGAGGGCTCCGTGAAATCGCGAAGCGATTTTCGGGGATGCCGGTCGGCATCCCCGCGCCGTATACGGCGACGGAGCCCCACTGCCGATTCCTCATCAAACTTAAAAGGCAGACTCAGATGAGCCTGCCTTACAGTATGTCAGCATAACTTTATGCTGCCTTTTTCTTGGAAACCTTCTCTTTGATTGCTGCGATAACTTTTTCAACAACAGGATAGAGAGCCTTTGCAATAAGCACACCGATAACAGCGTAGATGATACCAACAATAGCGCCGCCGATAACGTCTGTGCAGTAATGAACTTCAACATAAATTCTTGAGAAGCCCATAAGAGCCGCAAAGAGCATAGCAGGAATACCCATCTTCTTATTAAGGAAGAGTATAGCTGCGCAAGCTGCGAATGCTGATGAGGTGTGACCTGAGGGGAATGAGAAGCTTGTAAGCTTTTCAACGAAATCAGGGTACTGATATTTGCTGACCCATTCAGCTGCCATTTCGGGATATTTCTCTGTGAGAGCTGTGATTTTTTCTACCATAACATCAAACTTTGAAAGTCTGCCTGCATCGATGAATGCCTGTTTATCAGCTAAGAGGCCTTCGAGATCGAAGATGTAGAAGGGTCTTACTCTTTCAAGCATTTCTTTGAGCACAAGGTTGTTAAGTATAAGCATAACAACAAGAGAGACGAGCATTGCAAGACCGATTTTTCTGTACTTTTTTGTAAAGAAAAGCACAAGACCTGCTGCAATAAAGATGATGCCTTCATCGCCGAGGGTAGTAATAACAACCATAATAGTTGTAAGAATGGAGTTCTGAATGGTCTGAATCCACTCAAAAACGCCAAGGTCGAAACTTAAAAATGAGTCAAAAATTGCGTCCATTTTTATTCCTTCTTTCTTTTAATATTTTATGTATCATAAGCTTCTGATAAGCCTGAGACCTTAATAAACACTTTTGAATTCAATATCAAAAGCACCTTTTTCTATTGTGAGCACCGCATACTTGCCCTCGCACAGTGCGCCGGGATTAATTGCACATATGCCTGTTACGGGATCGTTATACATTCCGCTTTTGTGAGTGTGACCGTAAAGTGCTATATTTGCTCTTACGGACTCTGCCGAATCAATAAGGCTTCGTAGTGAAAAACGGACGTTGAATTTATGTCCGTGGCAGGACATAATTGTAAGACCGTCGATATATTTATATGCTTCGGTATCGGTTTGAGAGTACCAATCGTTATTGCCTTTGACAAGAATAAATTTTTTATCCCTGTATCTGTCTTTCATTTTTTCAGCTTCATCTATGCCGTCACCTAAAAAGAACACCGTTGAGCAGTCTTTTTCTTTATTCAGCATTTCTTCAACAAGACCGTTTGCACCGTGGGAATCTGAGAAAACCAGGACTTTCATTCATATCACACTCCCCTGCGGCATATTATTTCTTACAAGATATATTATCACAGATTGGATGGTTTTTCAATGGAAAATGAAATAAATATTTCTTCAGAGCAGATTAATTCAGTTTTAGAGCGTTTCGGTGTTTCATCAAAAAGCAATTCGGCAAATGTCGAAGATGCTATCAGAAGCACTCTCACTCCCGAACAGCAGGCCAAAATAAACAATCTGCTTTCTGACCCTGAACGGCTTAAAAGAGTACTCTCATCACCTCAGGCAAAAATGATTATCAATATGATAAAAGATAAAAAGGAGTAACAGCTATGGACCTTGGCTCATTGAATTTAGACGGCATCGAAAACATAATAAACTCCATGAGCCAGAAGGATATCGAAGATTTATCCGCCATAGCATCACAGCTTTTCTCAGGTGACAGCAACAATCAGTCAGCAAAGCAGGAGGCTCCCTCCGACGGCATCGACTTCGAAACCGTAACAAAAATCGCATCGGTACTCGGCAAGCTTTCATCTCAACCCAAAGACCCGGGTTGCGAACTGCTCACGGCACTTAAGCCCATGCTCTCCCCCGAAAGACGTCACAAAGCCGACGAGGCAATAAAAATGATGCAGCTTCTCTCGCTTTTGCCCCTGCTAAAAGATTTACAATGAAAGGAAAATTCAAATGCGATATGACCTTTACGGCAGAAAATCTCAATATTACGGCAGGGTACAAAACCGCCGGACTTTGACGGATATCATCGACAGAGACACTGCGCTGATATTTTCTCTTATTTTTCTGCTGAAAAAAGAAAGCCGTGACCCTATGCTCATCCTCGCCCTGCTTTATATTCTCACTTGACAAAGACAGCAATATATAATATGATACTCTTATCAAATCTCAGGAGGCAACAAAATGACACACAGCTATAAAACACGCGGTGTCTGTGCAAGAGGCATCAGCTTCGACATCGAAGACAACATAGTCAAAAACATCAAATTTTCAGGCGGTTGCTCAGGTAACACTCAGGGTGTTGCCAAGCTCGCAGAGGGCATGACCGCAGATGAAATCATTGCCCGTCTTTCAGGAATCAAATGCGGCTTCAAAGGCACATCATGTCCTGATCAGCTTGCAATGGCAGTGGCTGAAGCGATTAAATAATACAGAATTGCAACAAACCCGGCGGATAGAGCTTGACCTCTATCCGCCCCTTTTTTTGTTTCTTCCGCACAAGGGAAGGCTTGTGCAAGCGGTGAGAGGCGGCTCCATTAAATCGCTTTGCGATTTACGGCGATTACATCGCCGACCCGAACACAGTTCGGGTATGGAGCCGCCGCACCACCTCGCCCAAAATTAAACAACCACGCGTTAAAAGCGTGGCTGTGAAATATAATTCAAAATCAATCAATATACAAATCTCTTATACCCTCAAGTGATCTGATTGCTGAAATCGTCATATTGAGGCTCTCTTCATCTTTCGGGAAAACAATGGCCTTCATAACAATAGAGTCACTCTTGCGCTTAGCCGAAACACTGTCTGCATAAAGCACCTCAAGTGTATGCAAATTTCCGCCGTATCGTTTGATGATAGCACCGATATCCGCTGCCTGACGGGAAAGATTATCAGCTTCGATATAGAGATTTCTCGATGGGTTACCCTTTGCAACAAAGCGCTTGAGAGTGTTAAGTGTGATATAAATTACTAAAGTAGTCACGAGTGCACCTATATAGTACCCTGCACCTACTGCCAGACCTATACAGGATACCGCCCAGAGAGACGCTGCAGTTGTAAGACCCTTTACACTGAAGCCCTCACGAAGAATTGTACCTGCACCGAGGAAACCGATACCGCTGATAACCTGAGCGCCGAGTCGTGTGGGGTCGACGGTAACCACGCCCTGATATTCGAGAAAAACGAACTTCGAAGTCATCATAACAAGTGTTGAGCCGACTGCTACAAGAATATGTGTTCTGAAGCCTGCAGGACGGTGAGAGTGTTCGCGTTCAAAACCGATTATACCGCTGAATAAAACTGCAAGCACCATTTTAATTACAGCGTCAATTACATACTGCACACTATCGATATTATAAATGTTCATAATAAATTCTTTGACAGCATACATAACAATTCTCCCTTCCGTCTGAATAACTTATATATTATATCACTACTTACTGTAAAATGCAAATGATTTTTTAAATATAAACATAATCTTACAATTAATATTTTTGCTTGATTATAAAGATGCTATGATGTATAATATATAGTGAAAATTTATGTGGTGCTTTGCTATTTTGCAAATACTGATTTATTATTCAAATTTTCCGAAAGGATTGATGTATATGGCAGCAACAAAAATCAAGCTTTACATTGCAGGCGTTGAATATTCCATCATTGCAGAAGATGATGTGAAATATGTTCAGGAGCTCGGAAGAGATCTCGACAGAGCGCTTACAAAAATTATGAAGGAGAGCCCCCGTCTCTCAACAACTCAGGCAGCTGTTTTGGCAGCGCTGAGCTATGCTGACGAATGCAAAAAAGCTTCCGACTCAGCTGACAGACTCCGCGAGCAGATCAAGGACTATCTTGACGATGCGTCAAACGCAAAGAGCAAGGCTGACTGGGCAAGACACGAGCTCGAAGAAGCAAAGAAGCAGATTGATGCTCTCACCATCGACAACAGCAGACTCAGAGCTGAGCTCAACGCTGTTCTCGGTGCAGTATCAGGCAAAAACAGCAAGGTAGTTCCTATCAATGGCAATGAAAAATAAACCGGAAATTCTCGCCCCCGCAGGCTCTTATGACGCTCTTATTGCAGCGGTACGCTCGGGAGCCGATGCGGTATATCTCGGCACATCAGCCTTCAATGCCAGAATGAAAGCCGACAACTTCGCAGGCGAAAAGCTCAAAGAGGCCGTGGACTATTGCCACGCCCGCGGAGTTAAGGTGCATATCACCGTCAACACACTTGTTTTTGACAGAGAGCTCAGACAGGCTAAGGAGACAATCGGGCTCATCGCTTCAAGCGGTGCCGATGCAGTTATTCTGCAGGACCTCGGTCTTGCATATCTCTTTAAGCAGTGTGCCCCTGATATTGAAAGACACGCCTCAACTCAGATGTCTGTCGGTACTCTCTCAGGCGTGCATTTACTTGAAGAGCTCGGCTATAAACGAGCAGTGCTCCCCCGCGAGCTGAGCGAAGGCGAGATAAAAGAAATTAAAGATAACTGCACTGCCGAAATCGAAATATTTGTGCACGGTGCACTTTGTATGTGCGTTTCGGGTCAGTGTTATATGAGCAGTATCTTCGGTGAGCGAAGCGGTAACAGAGGTCTTTGCGCTCAACCCTGCCGTTTACCCTTTGCGGTGCAAGGCGGCACAGGCAACGACCTTAGCCTTAAGGATTTATCCCTTGTGGAAAGAATGGACGATATAGTTTCCGCCGGTGTTGACTCACTTAAAATCGAGGGCAGAATGAAACGTCCCGAATATGTCAGTGCGGCAGTAACAAGTGTAAAATGTGCTCTCGAGGGCAACTTGCAGCAGGAGCTTACGGATAAGCTCAGAGCTGTCTTCTCCCGTTCAGGCTTCACTCAGGGATATTTTGAAAGCAAGCTAGGCAGAGAAATGTTCGGCATAAGACAAAAGGAAGATGTTACAGCTTCTACGAATAAAGTTCTCTCTGACCTTGCAAAAGTTTATGAAAAAGAAAATCCCCTTATACCTGTTGAATTTTATCTGAGTGTTGTTGAGGGTGAAAAAGTCTCTCTCAGCGTTTCGGCTATGGGAAAGACCTGCTTTGTGACAGACGAGACTATCCCCGAAAAGGCGCTCAACAAGCCTATGACTAAAGAAAGTCTCAGCGAAAGAATAGGCAAATGCGGTGGCACTCAGTTCTATGCTCAGAAAATTGAAATCGATCTTGATGAGGGTCTTATCGTACCTGCAAGCGTTATCAACAATCTTCGCAGAACTGCCCTTTCGGAGCTTGAAAATAAGCTTAAGTCTGTAAAGGAGGTTGCCTTTACAGATGTTCCCGTAAAAATACCTGCTCACGAGGCAAACACTCCCCCTAAATTCCACATCAGAGTGGCAAAAAAGGAGCAGATACCAGATAATCTCGAAAATGTTGAAAACTTGTATCTGCCTATAAATATTGATGAAAACTCAGTGGAAAGCCTTAAAAACTCAGGTGTAAACCTCGGAATTGACATACCGAGAGGCATTTTCGGCAATGAAAACAAGGTTGAAAGCTTACTGCTTCGTGCAAAAAAGATGGGAATAAACATTGCTTATTGCTCAACATTGGATGCTCTTGCCATTGCAAAAAGGCTCGGATTTGAAATCCACTCAGGCTTCTCAATGAACACCGCAAACAGCCTTTCTGTGGGTGTTCTGGAAAGCTTAGGTGTAAAGTCCTTAACCTTGTCACCTGAGCTTACCCTTAAAGACCTTGCGGCAATCGGCGACAGAGTACAAAGAGGTATCATTGCCTATGGCAGGCTGCCCCTGATGCTCACAAGAAACTGCCCCATAAAAAACGGCAAGACTTGTCAGGAGTGCAAAATGAACTCATTCCTTACTGACCGTATGGGTAAGAAGTTCCCCGTTATGTGCAATATGGGTTACAGTGAAATTCTCAACTCTGCACCAATTTATATGGCAGACAGAATGAGCGAAATCAAAAATATGGATTTTGTCACTTTCTATTTTACCAAAGAAAAAAAGGAGCTTTGCGAGGCTATTATAGAGGCCTATAAAAAAGGCAAAAAGCTCGGCGATGCTTCAAGCTATACACGAGGACTTTATTACAGAGGTGCTCAATAAAATAAAAGAGGAGTAAAAATTATGGCAAAAAGACAGGACTATTTATCTTGGGACGAATATTTTATGGGAGTTGCAATGCTCTCATCCTACAGAAGCAAGGACCCCAACACTCAGGTTGGCGCTTGCATTGTAAACGATAAAAACCGCATTATGTCAATGGGCTACAACGGCTTCCCCTCAGGCTGCAGCGATGATGAATTCCCCTGGGAGAGAGACGGCGACGCATATGATACCAAGTACCCCTATGTCTGCCACGCCGAGCTCAATGCTATTCTCAACTGCAGAGGTACCAATCTCGAGGGCTCAAGACTTTATGTTGCTCTTTTCCCCTGCAACGAATGTGCTAAGGCCATCATTCAGAGTGGTATCAAGGAAGTTGTTTACATATCCGACAAGTATGCCAACACTATGGGCACAAGAGCATCAAAGAGAATGTTTGAGGCTGCAGGCGTTAAGATGACAAAGCTCAACCCCAGCAGAGAAAATGTGCTTATAGATTTCGACGAGAAGAAGATATAAAGAGAACAACAAAAGTTTTGGTCAAGCTTTTACAAAAGCTTGTGGGGTGCGGGGCAAAGCCCTGCAACAACAGAAATATAAGACAGTCTGATATCAGGCTGTCTTTCTTTGTTAGGACGCGCCCAAGCAAAGAAAAAACGGCAGGTTTGAACCCGCCGTTTGAGGTTATTCAGCTATAGGGTAATAAGCAATTCTACTGCTGTATGTTGATGTAAGACTGCCCTCATCATCGAAATTAAGTGTGATTGCGAAAAGCTCTTCTGCGCCATCTTTATAAGACACTTTGCCTGTGATAGTGTCATTTATTTCTGAAAGCGGAGTTTCTTCAGTGAGCTGTTTTGCATAACTTTCTGACAAGAACCATTCGATGTGCACACCTTTTCCCTTGTCATAGATATTCATATATTCATCTGCAGTTATTGTTATCTCGTTGCCCACTTTAATGGTCTTTGTGAATTCCTTTATCTTACCCATTGCAGTTTCATCAAATACAGTAAGTTTACCGTTATCAGTGCAGGTAAGAGTAACATAATCAACTGCAGACGGGTCTGCTAATTTAAATCTGAGCTTATCGGCAGTTCCGAAATGAACTGCAACCTCTTCCTCAAGACCTATGATTTGAAATCCATCATCTAACCCGTATAATTCTTCGAGTCTGAGTTTCAATTCATAGCTCATTCTGTTTATAGCTTCACGACTCATGCCCTTTGTGTTTTTAATCTGAAGAATACCGCCTAAAGGAATGTTTACATCTGATTCCTTGTAATAAGTCGCTTCATCATCAGCTGCATTTGCCACCATAAGTAAGAACCCTTTATTTGCCTTAACTGCCTCGTTTGTTGTGTTGGCGGTGCTTTCTTCCGGCATTTCAGGTGTATTATTTCCGATAAATGTTATCGACATTGCAAACACTATCGCCAACACACAAGTAACACTTGCTATTTTTTCTATTGTTCTTTTTCGCCTCGCTCTTATAACTTTGATTTCTGTGACTCTGTTTAATATGTTTTCAGCCATATCTCTGTCAGTTTTCATAATTGAATTGCTCCTTTTCAAGTTGTTTTTTCATTGCTTTTCTAGCTCTGTGCAAAAGCACGGAAGTGCCCTTCTTTGGTTTCTTGATAATTTTGGATATTTCCTCTATGGTGAAATTCTCAAAGTAAAACAAGATAAGCACATTTTTGTAATCATAATTAATGTGTTCCATCGCATTTCGGACTGATATTTGCATATCATCCGAACATTCTGTTTCGCAGACGCCTGCAATATCATAGATTTCATCCAAGGGAACATATCTTTCACAGGGATTTTTCCTGAGATAATCAATTGCCATATTTCTTCCTATAGTATAAAGCCACGTCTTAAAGGTTGCAGTTCCCTTGTCTTTTGGCTTTTTCAGGAGAAGTTTAACAAATGTATCCTCTGTGAGATCTTCTGCCACTGCATAATTGTTCACGATAGAATTAATATAACTCTGCAAACCCGGGCGATACTGTGAAACAATTTCTGTCAGTGCGTTTTCATCACCATCAAGAAAACGGCGGTAGCTACTTGCACCATTATCCATAGTGAACTCCTTTCCGAAGACTCTCTATCAGCCTTCATTATTTACACGAAAAATACAAAGTAAATATTACACTTGAAATAAAAATTCCTCGGCGGGATAAAACTAAAAGGTACGCGAGTTTTACCCGCGTACCATAAATATTATTGTTTGTTGCAGGGCTCTGCCCCGCACCCCGCAAGCTTTTGAAACCCCTCTGTCAGCTAAAGCCGACATCTCCCCTTTCAGGGGCGACGAGAGCTTGATCAAAACTTTACTTGTTTAACGCTTCCTTTAACTGATTCATAGCCTTAACAATAATCTCCCTCGGGCAAGCCAATACGACTCTCTGGAACTGATTAGCTATCTCACCGAAAATCTTGCCTGCATCAAGCCAAAGCTTTGCCTTGTTGATAATAACATCATCAAGCTCATCAGATGTAAGACCGAGACCGCTGCAATCAAGCCAAGCAAAATATGTGCCCTCAGGCTCTACAAGCTTAATTTCGGGGATGTTCTCCTTAATGAAGTCACGGATATAATCAAGGTTGCCTCTGATGTATTTCTTAAGCTCTAAGCTCCATTCATAGCCGTCTTTGTAAGCCGCCTTGCAGGCAACGATACCAAGATTATTCATTACTGTGTAACCTGAGCCTGCAATCTCTGCCTGATACTTTTCTCTGATATCAGCACTCGGAATCCAGATATTTGACAGCTGTAAGCCTGCCACATTGAAGGTCTTACTGGGCGCTGTGCAGATGATAACCTTATCTTCCATATCGGGACAAGCCTGTGTGAATACAGTGTGAGGATTACCCTCCCAGGTGAAGTCGCAGTGAATTTCATCAGACACCACATATACGCTGTACTTCTTACAGATTTCACCGAGCTTTGCAAGCTCATCCTTAGTCCACACTCTGCACACGGGATTGTGAGGTGAGCAAAGAATAAAGAGCTTTACATCATTGTCTTTTATCTTCTGTTCAAAATCTGCAAAATCGATAGTATACTTGCCATCATTATAAACGAGAGGGCTCTCGATAATCTGACGGTTATTGTTGCGGATTACATTATAGAATGGATAATATACGGGGGGCTGAATAATAACAGCTTCACCTTCTTTGGTCAGCGCTCTTACAGCCATAGCAAGGGCATAAACCACACCGGGAGTTTTCACCATCCACTCTCTTTCGGGAGTCCAATTGAAATGCTCTGTAAACCAGGAAACTACGATATCATAATAATCATCCTTAGTATCGCTGTAGCCGAAAATGCCGTGGTCAACACTTTTCTGCAGTGCCTCAATAACACAGGGTGCTGCCTTGAAATCCATATCTGCCACCCACATAGGAAGAACATCTTCAGGAAGGTTGTTTTCCTTAGCAAAGTCGTGCTTTAAGCTGTTGGTGTTTCTTCTGTCTATAATACTGTCGAAATTTACACCGTTCATTTTTCTTACCTCGCTTTATATTTTCCCCGTTATAAATATAACAGGATTATAATTTTACATCCATTAAATATTATCATTTTTAGCGCTAAAAGGCAACTGTTTTATTCACTTATTATCAAATTTTGTCCGCTAATAAATCACAGGCTCCTGTACCTTTATCCTTGAGGCTACGTGATTTTCCCACATTAAATATCCCCATTTACAAAAGATAAAATATATGCTACAATAAACTGAAAGCAAATCCGATAAATATCGGAGAAAGGATAAAACTATGAGCATTACAAAAACACATTATGCTTTTATGCCCGACGGCACAGAAGTACATCTTTTCACTATCACAAACAACAACGAAATTTCAGCAGGCATTATCACCAAGGGTGCCACTCTCAACTCTTTTACCTGTCCCGATAAATACGGCAATATGGGTGATATCATTATGGGCTTCGACACTATTGATTACCATATCACATCAGGCACCTACACAGGTCAGGTTATCGGTCAGTATGCAAACAGACTCTGCGGCGGTAAGTTCAAGGTCGGCGATACAGAGTATCAGGCAACTCAGAATGAAAAGGGCAAGACCTGTCTTCACGGCGGTGCAGAGTACTCAAGTGCTGTGTGGAAGGCTATCATCATCGACGACAATGCTGTTGAGTTTACATATCACAGCCCCGACGGCAAAGAGGGCTTCCCCGGTAATGTTGATGTTACTGTAATTTACAGACTCACCGACAGAAATGAGCTTGAAATCAACTACAAGGCTGTTTCCGACAAAGACACCATCATCAATATGACAAACCACGCTTACTTCAATCTCGGTACCACTGCAAACGGCGATGTTCTCGACCACGAGCTTATGCTCAATTGCGACTACTACACACCTACTGATGCAGACAGCATTCCCACAGGCGAAATCAGAAGCGTCAAGGGCACTGCATTTGACTTCACAACACCTAAGAAAATCGGTAAGGAAATCGGTGCTGACGATGAACAGCTTATAATGTGCCGCGGTTATGACCACAATTTCTGTGTAAACGGTGAAGCAGGCAAGCTTCGTCTTGTGGCCAAGGTAACAGACGAAAAGAGCGGCAGAAAGCTCGAAGTTATGTCAGACCTACCCGGTGTACAGCTTTACACAGGCAACTTCCTTGACGGCAGTGAGATGGGCAAAAACGGCATCGCACTTCAGAAGCATTACGGCTTCTGCCTTGAGACACAGTATTATCCTGATACACCCAATCAGCCTTCCTTCCCCCAGTGCACATTCAAAGCAGGAGAGAAGTTTGAAAGCACAACAATTTTCAAGGTATAAATATCAGTGCGTTTTTAATACTTTTTGCACCCGGTGAGGGCAACAAAAAAAGACGAAGCAGCAGAAACTAATCTGCTGCTTTTATTGTTGATATGAAGTTTTACGCTTTTTTCTTATCCGGCAGCTGAGCCACGATTATAGCCGCAAACATAAGCACACAGCCTATCGCCTCTCTTGCTGTGGGCACCTGAGAGAGCACTATCATCGCTGTGATTACGCCGAATACGCTCTCTAAGGACATAATCATTGTTGCAATTGTAGGCTCCGTTTTCTGCTGACCTAATATCTGCAATGTGAATGCAACGGCGCTTGACATAATACCCGAATAGGCAATTGAGGGAGCCGCCGCCTTGAGCGCTTCAAGGCTCACTTCTTCAAAAATAAACATCGGTATTGCCGCAAGCAGACCTGCGATTACAAACTGCATTGCAGAAAGTCTTACACCGTCGAGCTTGGGTGAAACCTTATCGATAACGAGAATGTGCACTGCATAGCAGACAGCACAAGCCAAAACATAAAGATCTGAGCCCTGAACTCTGCCGCCCTCTTTTACACAAAGCATATAAAGTGCAACAATTGATACACCTACACAGACCCATATAACGGGTCTTATTTTTTTGCCTAACACCACTGAAAATATCGGCACGAGCAAAATATAAAGAGCTGTGATAAATGCAGCCATACCCGGAGCGGTACCGCCGTCAATGCCGAGCTGCTGAAGACACGATGCCGCACAGAGTACAACACCGCATATGCTTCCGCCGATAAACAGATATTTATAATCTGCCTTTGTCATTTTTTTATATTCCTGGGTTTTTGACTTTTTCTTAAGTGAATCCATTACAAAAATAACGGGCAAAAGTGCAACAGAGCCCAGAAGGCTTCTTACGGAGATAAAAGTGAAGGGCCCGACAAATTCCGCACCTGCAGTCTGAGCCACAAAGGAGCTGCCCCAGATTATTGCTGCAAGAGCTAAAAATATTGAACCTATAATGCTGTTTTTTCTTGTCTGTGTCATTTTATCTTTCCTTTTCAATTATGCTAACGCGGGAATATATTTACCTAAAAGCTCAAACAGATAGCAAACAAAAGGCGCCAGCACCAAAGCAGGGAAATAGTTTGCAACCTTGAATTTTGAAAGTCCTGTGAGATTTAAACCTAAAGCCAGAATCATAAGCGAGCCCACACAGGTGATTTCTGCCACGGCACTGTCACTGAGAAAGGGTTCAAGCACACCTGCAAGAAGCACTATACCGCCCTGAAAAACTAATACGAATACTGCGGCAAAAATTACACCGATGCCCAAAGAAGCACTGAGCATACAGGACGAGAACAAATCGAGAATACTCTTGGTGAATATTGTGGTGTGGTCGCCCCTGAGACCTGACTCAAGCGAGCCGATTATAGTCATAGCCCCAACACAGAATAAGAGACTCGCCGTCACAAAGCCCTCAGCAACGCTCACCTTTTCACCCTCGCCCTTTTTAAGCTTTTTCGATAAAAAGTCTCCTGCACCGCTGAGCTTACCGTCTATATCGAGAGCTGTGCCGATTATTGCGCCTATAACCATTGATATAATAGCAACAAGCACATTTTCGCCCTTGAGCATACCCTGAATACCGATGAGCACCGTGCAAAGACCGATACCCACCATAACGGCATCACTGTATTTTTTTGATATGCCCTTTTTGAAAACAAGACCTATGGTGCTGCCTATTATAACAGTTGCAACATTAACTATTACGCCGAGCATTTTAACATCCTCTTTCATAAATCAGTTATAAAAAACTGCAAGAATTATACCACATTCGCAATAGCAATATCAATAGTCAGAACGAATTTTCATATACAGTCCTTCACTGTCATATTGTGACCTTTTTCTCAGGCAGGTTAATATAAAATATCACTGATTAACTATGAAAGGCAGATTATTTATGAAAACAGATATAAAAGATGAGCTTATTGACGACAGCGGTTTTTATGCAGAGCTGAATAGTGAGCCTGCCGAAAAGAATTTCCGCTATTACCTGCCCTTTGTACTGTTTGCTTTTGCAGGCTTTTGTTTTTCTCAGCTTGAAGCTCTCGGAGATATGTCACCCTTTACGGTTTCTTTTTTGTCGGCTATAAGATTTGATTACTGCTTCGGAGTCTTTATTGCTTCATCCTTCGGTTATTTTCTATCCAAGCCCTGGCAGATAGCCCTCAGATACACTCTTTCATCCGCTCTTATGTGCATCATAAGGCTGTTTATGGCAAAAAAGATGATGCATAAAGACATGTCTAGGGCAAAATATTTTTCCGCCTTTGCCTGCTGTGCCGTAAGCGGTCTTATCTTCACCGCATTTTCAGATTTCAACTACATAAGTATTTTTATGGTGCTGTGTGAGAGCTTTCTCTCTCTTTGCGCCTGTGTGTTTTTCACAAGGAGCTTTCGTACCCCTGTATTGAAAACGGGAATATCATCTCTCAACGCTAAGGATTCTGTGAGTCTTGTTTTATCACTTTGTGTTTTTCTGATGTGTATGTCCGGCTTTAGTGTTGAAGGACTTTCACCTGCAAGAATATTTTCCTGCATTGCTCTGATGTTTCTTGCCTTTTATAAGGGTAGTGCCGCAGGAAGTGTTGCCGGGGTATGCATCGGCGCCGCCTTATGCATCGACCCGTCTTTCAGATATCTTTTCCCTTGCTACGCCCTCTCAGGACTTATTTCAGGTATATTTTCGCCTCTGGGGCAGATTGTATCGGCTCTTTCATTCGGCGTATGCTACAGTACCGTCAGTCTCTTTCAGGGTACGGGCAGTGAGGTACTTATCAGCCTTATTGAGGTTGCAGTTGCCACAGCGGCATTTATGATATTGCCCTCTTCCTGGATTGGCATCCTGGGAGATATGCTCAAAAAAAGCGGCATTACCGCCGATAATCCTATGTACCGTCAGGTATCGGAAAATCTCTGCACTGCGGCTGACAACATCTATGAGGTTTCCTCTATTGTCAATAAGGTCAGCGAAAAGCTTGACAGCATAATAAATCCTGAGGTAAACAGGCTTTTTGCCAATGTGCAGCAAAGCGTATGCGTTGACTGTGAAAATAAAAGCAAGTGCTGGAACAAAATGTTCGACTCAACTGCAAGAGATATTCTGGTACTCTGCGGAATAGAGCAACACCCCAAGGGACGGCTTCCCTTAGAAAAGAGATGTCCGAGGCAGCATCTTCTTTTACCTGAAATAAAAGAGATTTCCTCGGACTATGCAAACAATATGGCAGTTAAAATGAAAATCCGCGAAATGAGAAAGGTCCTGACCGACCAATTCAGCTCTATGGGCGACTTTCTGAAAGAAACTGCCGATAAGATTTCCGGAAGTAAGATTATTGATACTGCCAAATCCTCAACCCTTAAAAGTGCTCTTCAGGATGCAGGCATATACACCGATGCCCTGAGCTACTTTACTGACAGCGACGGCAGGGTACAAATAGAAATCAGCATCATTGACAGGCCCTTTGAAACAGACAGAAAAAAACTCAGACACATCATCGAGTTTCTCTCTA
>JAGBSR010000005.1 GCA_017631745.1 Clostridia bacterium
CAATCAGAGCAACATTATTCCCGAATAAAGAAGAAGATTAATGATAACTCCGCATAACTCCGCGTTTTTGGTTACTTTTTCCGCGGTAGGAAAAAGTAACGCCACGCGGCGAGCGAAATATAAAGAAAATACAGCAGACTACATTTTACGGTAGTCTGCTGTTTGTGTTTATGACAGTTTGGTCAGTTGTTTTTCGATGTTAAATCCGTCGATTTCGCTGTAGGACATATGGACTGTTCCAAAGGGAAAATAGTGGGTTGTGTAGTATGCTTTTTTGTCGGAATAATCGGTTATATCTACATATACAGCAACAAGGGGGAGCTTATTTGAATATACGCCTTCAGCCTGACTTTTTACAGCTTCGTAGGTTTCGTTCGGCATATCAAAATCGCAGGAAATAATAAGGTTTGCAGAGAAGATTCTTAAGACGATTATTATAGCAATTGTTATAATAATTAAAATTTTAAATATTTTTTTCATAAAACTCCTCACTCCTCACTTATCACTTATCTTGTTACCACTTCACCTGTTTTTGCGTTGATAATATTATTGAATACACAGGTGTGGCTTGAGGAGATAAACTTATCCATATGCAGTGAGCCGAAGTACCAATGCTTGAACTGACAGATGCGGCTTACATCTTCAAGATAGGTGTTGATAGCTGTGATGCTGGCGTCGGAGCCTGAGTGAAGCATAAGGAAATCCTTGATTTTTGCAGGGGGCTCGTGAGTGATGATAAGGTCGATTTTTCCGCCGTACTTCTGAAGGTTTTCTACACCCTCAACAAGCTCTTCACGGGTGGGAATCTCAAGGTCTGACCAGGTGTCCATCTCAAATCTGATGTCGATATCGGGACTTTCTCCGCCGCCCATAGTGAAGATTTTAGTACCCTCGATTTCAAATACCTGACCACGCATAAGGTGGAAGATATTTGAAGCTATGTGGTGCACCTTGCCGCCGTTCCACTTTTTGATTTTAATGGAAGAGAGCATATCAAAGTTTTCGTGGGTGCCGTCAACAAAGCAGATATTATATTTTTTCTTGCTGAGCTTTTTCAGCACATTGATTTCATCCTTTGAGCCGTTCCACAAAAAGCCGAAATCTCCGCAGACAATGAGAGTGTCGCCTTGTTTGAGGTCTTTGAGACGCGGATCGCTGAATCTTGAAGCGATGCCGTGGGTGTCGCCGGTAACATATATCATATTTTCACAACCGTTTCTTTGAAATATTTTAACAAAAAGTTATCTTATAGGTCTATACTTTTTAAAGGTGAATTGGTATAATAAGGAATAACAATACCCTATTGTGCTCTATTATTCTATCATAACTTTTTATTATTTGCAAATATATAGATAAAATTTCAAAAAAATTACACATGAGGTGGCTATAATGAAAAAAACAGTTTCATTGTTACTTGTTTCAGCTTTGATTTTTGCAATGCTTATATCAGCCTTCAGCGTAGGTGCTGTTTTCGCAGGCAAGGATGTGACAGACAAGCTTCTGTCTTCTGCGTACTATCTGCAGAGTCTTGATGACGACACGGTATTTTTTGAAAAGAATGCGGATAAAAAAATGCCGGCCGCAGCTTTTGTAAAGATGTTTGCAGCTGTTGTTGCAATTGAAAAGTGGCCTGACCTCGATGAAAAGGTTACTGTCACAAGTAAAAACCGCTCTCTTGTCAAATATGATTACGGCGTGAGAACAGCCTCATATAAGGATGGCGAAAAGATAAGCAAGAAGGAGCTTATCAATTGCCTTGTGGTTTACAGTGCAAACGATGCCGCAAGCATTATCGCATATGAAATTTCAGGCTCGGTTGAGGGCTTCACAGCTGAAATGCAGGCTCTTGCACAGAAAATCGGATGCACATCAACTCAGTTTAAAAATATCCACGGCTTCGATGAAGACGGACAGTATACAACTGCAAGAGATGTTGCAAAATTTATGAAGTACGCTATGACATATCCCGTTTTTGCAGAGGCAGTGAGCGCTGATGAGGTAACTCTCGCAAAGACATCTCTTAATGAAGAAAGAACTTTCAAGTCAAGCAACAAAATGAAGAATGCCGCTATTGCCGATTATTATCATCAGTCTGTTACGGGCGGTAAATATACAGCTACGGAAAAAGCCGGTGAGTGTGCCGCTGTTGTGACAAATATGGACGGCTACTCATATCTTGCTGTTACATTGGGCGGTAAGCTCAAGGATATCGACAGTGACGGCGTAAAGGAAAACAGCTGTTTTACAGATATCAAGAGAATGCTTAACTGGGTGTATGAAAATATCCGCTACAGAGTTGTGGCTTCACCCGACCAGAGTGTTTGTGTTGTAAATGTAAAGGCAGGCAAGGATGCTGATAAGGTGAGACTCGTACCCGAGAAAGAGACGTCTGCCCTTGTGCCCTCAGGTGTTACACCGGCATCGGTTATGTTTGAGATAGTTGAAGACTCAATCAGAAAAGATATAACCGCACCGGTTGAGGCAGGTGAGGTCTTGGGTCAGGCTAAGGTTTATTATGCAGGTATCGAGCTGCTGACAGTAAACCTCGTTGCCGCTCAGACAGTTGAAAGAAGCTTTACGGGTCTTATTATGTCAAAAATTTCAGACCTTGTGGGCTCAACTGCTTTTATGGTACTCACCATTCTTATGTTCCTTGCTGCTGCAGGATATCTGTTTATGATAATGTCTAAGTTCTATGGCTGGGATAAAAAGATAGAAAAAACCTTGGCAAATAAAAAAACTCAGACTCAGAAAAAGACTCCTGCAAGAAAGACGGCTCAGCCAAAGCAGAAGCCCGGGGATACCAAAAAATAAAAATGCGAGGTTTCTTCTGAAACTGTTTTAATGAGATAAACGAAAGGACCATATACTATATGAAGAAATGTTTTAAATGGCTGGTTTGCTTTGCCGCGGCTGTTCTTTGCGGGGTGACAATTGCTTCATCCTCACTGACGGCCTCTGCCGCATCTCAGGAAAATGAAAAATGGATAAGCGCCTGGGGTACTGCACCGACAGAGATGAATGTCAAGGGTATGAGCGCTGTAGGCTCTATTGTAGGTGACATCACAGTCAGAGTTGTAATCAATCCCACAGCAAGCGGCGAAAAATTCAGAATAAAGCTTTCAAACTATTACGGTGACAAGCCTTTGAAAATTAAAGGCATCACCGCTGCCAGAAGTATCATTGAGGCGGGAAAAACAGAGGCTGAATCAAAGATTGATGTCAATACTCTGAAGTATGTTACTTTTAATGACGGCTCTACAGATATTGTAGTGCCTGAAGGTGAAGAGATATATTCAGATCCTATTTCTCTTCCTGTCAGAGCGCACGAACCGATTGCTATCAGTATGTTTGTAAGTGAATATCAGGATGTAAACACAATGGGCCTTTCAGGTGCATCTGCATATTTCACAACAGGCGAAGCAACCCGAGTAGAAGACTACGACCTTCTCACAAGTGTAGCAGATGAGGAGGACGTGCTTGATATTCTCTCGAAGGTTCTTGAGGGATTTACCGGAAGTGACAGTCTTAATCTTAAGCTTGCATACAGTTTTATGAAATTTGTGCCTGCAATTACTTCTCTTGATGTGCTTTCAGATGCATCCGGTTACAGTATTGTAGTTACAGGTGACTCAACAGTGGCAGATAATTTCCCGGAATATCTGGCAAAATCCGTATGTCAGCAAAGCGGTGTAGACAATGTCGGCGTTGTAGGTAAGGGTGTGGTAGGTAACAGACTTCTTACCTCAGG
>JAGBSR010000044.1 GCA_017631745.1 Clostridia bacterium
GCTGTTACACAGCCTAGCGCGTGACTCTTGCGGTGCCCAAAATTTCTGACGTCTTGGAGCGCTTAGAAATTTTGACAGCTGCGCCATCTTCGTCTCGCTTCATCTCCCGCAGGGAGCGCTTCGACGATGATGCTGCCAATTCCGCCACATCCGCATATTAAGTTAGTTTGTGCTGTTACACAGCCTAGCGCGTGACTCTTGCGGTGCCCAAAATTTCTGCCGGCTTGGAGCGCCGAGAAATTTTGATCGCTGTGCCATCCTCGCCTCGCTTCATCTCCCGCAGGGAGCGCTTCGACGATGATGCTGCCGATTCCGTCACATACGCATTTCTACTCTGATTTTTACACGGCAGAGTACGCCGAGGCGGAGCTTATTACTTTCAGCTTAATCCGCGTTATGTTGTCGCTGACAACTTTGATATAATATCATAAAATAGCGGTGTAGTCAATAGAAATTTGCTCGAAAATGAAAATTACTTTGAGTTGAATATGTGTATCTTTTATTGATAATAAAATAGAATTATTGCTGTACGCAGAATAGAAAATGTATTTATTTTGTGACTTTGTTTTGAATTTATCAAATTATTAAGCGGTCTGTGAATGGCTGTGATGTTTGTTATAGAGCTTTTCATTGTTCACCGCTGTCCCTTTTATATGTTGACACGGGGAAAATATGAGTATATAATTGAAAAAAACATCCGAGGAGAAAATCATGTATAATAAATATCTTTTTTGCTATTTTAAAGGTAACGAGCCGAAAAACGAATCAATAAACTATGCTGTCAGTGAAGACGGATATCACTTCACTCCGCTTAATAATAATGAACCCTTTCTTTTTAATGAAAAGGGCACAAAAGGTATAAGAGACCCATTCCTTTTCAGAACTCAGGACGGCAGCTTTTATATTATAGGCACAGATATGCGAAGCGAGCTGGGCTGGGCATCAAACCACGCTATGTGTGTCTGGCACAGCGATGACCTTGTCTCCTGGGAACAGTACGAGGGAATCGATATGGAAGATTACGGTCTTCACGGCAGTGTACGCACCTGGGCGCCTGAGGCTATATATGATAAAGAAAAGCAGATGTATATGATATATTGGGCAAACGCTCAGCATTTTGAAGATACTGATGAATGGACAAACACCGTTATGTGGTATGCTTATACCAAAGATTTCAAAACCCTTGAAACAAAGCCTGAAATTCTATATGCTCCGCCCTGCAAAAAAGATGCTATTGATGCTGATATCATCGAAAACGACGGCACTTTCTATATGTACTACAAGGACGAAAACAATAAGCGCATCTGCTATGTTTATTCTGATTGCCTTACGGGACCGTATAAAGAGCCTGAAAACAAGAACGCTTCTGCTTTTGATGAGGACACAGAGGGCTGCTGTATGTATGAGCATGCAGGCACAGACAAATGGGCGATGATAATGGACTCCTACTCCTTAGGTAATTATGTTATGCAGACCACCGAGGATTTTATCAATTTTACCCCCGTTGACAAAAAGGATTATTTCCTTGATTTTTCACCCCGACACGGCTCAATGCTTCTTATCTCGGATGAAGAATATGAGCGCATAGTTTCACACTTCGGCAAATAAATACAGTTTCAGACCGCTTACAACAATGTAGGCGGTTTTTCGTCATTATTTACAAAAAATTTCAAAGTGGAATTTCTCTGTTGACTTTGACGATTTGAAGTGATAATATCATTATTGTATATATTGTTGTAATTAAGGAGGAAAAAGTTATGACAAAAACTATCAAAAAGACCCTGGCACTTGTGCTCAGCTTAGTTATGCTTATAAGCGTAATGCCTATGGGTTACTCGTTTGCGGCTACATACGGCGAATTTGAATATTCAACTTCGGGAAGTTCTGCAACAATTACAAAGTACAATGGTAATGGTTTAAGTGTAGAGATTCCCGAAAAGATATTAACCTACACTATAGTAGCCGTTGGCGATGGTAACAATATGCCTTTCTACGGTAAAGACATTACCTCAGTTGAAATACCCGATACCGTAAAAACAATCGGCAGCGGTGCATTTTATGGCTGTAAATCACTGACTGAAGTTATACTCGGTGACGGTGTTGAAACTATTGATAGAACAGCTTTCGGCAGTTGTTCAGTTCTCAGCTCGATTGTTATCGGCAAGAATGTAAAAGCTATCAACGGTAATGCCTTCAAAGGTTGTGACATTCTTGATACAGAAGGCAGTGTTGTAAACTATAAGGGTACAAAGAGCCAGTGGGAAGCTATCACTATCGGCAGCGGTAACGAAAAGCTCACAGGCGCAAATATCGTTTTCAACTACGGTCGCGATTGCGCTGCAGACGGTCACATTATCGGTGAGATGGTTGAAAGCGAGGCTGCTGACTGTCTTAACGACGGTAATGTTGAATATTATCCTTGTGAAGTTGAAGGCTGCGGTGCTAAGTTTGCTGATGCAACAGGCTCAACTGCTCTTGAAGATGTTGTAATCCCCGGCGGTCACAAGCTCACGCAGACAGAGGCTAAAGCTCCCAGCTGTGCTGAAGAGGGTAACCCTGAATATTGGTACTGCTCAGAGTGTGATAAGTATTTCACAACCGAGCAGGCTGAAGCAGAGGTTGACAGTATAGTTCTTGAAAAAACAGACGCGCACTCATACAAATGGGTTCCCAAGGTAGCAGAAACCTGTGTTGACAGCGGTAAAAAGGGTCACCATTATTGCGCGGTTTGTGATTCATACTTCAATCACAGCTATGAAAAAGTTACAGAAGAAAGCCTCTTCCTTGCAGCTAAAGGTCACGAGCTTGTAAAAGTAGAAGAAGTTGTAAACTGCCTTGAAGAAGGTCATATTGAATATTGGGACTGCATAAATTGTGACGCTATCTTTGCTGATGAAAACGGCGAGACAGAATTAAATGCAGAAGATATTGTAACAGGCGCAGCAGGCCATATTGATAAAATTCTTATCAAAGAAGTTAAGCCTACCTGCACTACAGGCGGTAACACACCTCATATCATTTGCGAAAGATGTGAAACTACTCTCAGAGCATACATTACACGCAGACCTCTCGGCCACGACTTTGTTCTCAATACAGAAAAGTCAATCGCAGCAACCTGCGAAAAAGGCGGTGAGAACATTTATGAATGCTCAAGATGTACCGAAATAAAGAGAGAGAAGGTTCAAAAACTCGGCCATACTGAAATAGTTTTTGCAGAAGAAATTATCCCCACCTGCACAAAGGGCGGTCAGACAGAGGGCGTTTCCTGCACCGTTTGTAAAAAGGTATTAAAGGATTCTGTTACACGCGAACCTCTCGGTCACGACTTTGTTCTCAATACAGAAAAGTCAATCGCAGCAACCTGCGAAAAAGACGGTGAAAACATTTACGATTGCTCAAGATGTACCGAAACAAAGAGCGAGAAGGTTGATAAAACAGGTCACAACTTAGTTGCTACAACTTATACGGTAGTTACAGATTCAACCTGTAAAGCAGAAGGTACTTCAAAAACATATTGCTCAAACTGCGAGACATATATCCCCGGCGTTATTGAGATGAAGCCTCATACAGAAGCTGAGCCTCTTTATGAAGCTCCCACCTGTACCGTTGACGGTTACAGAGGCAGAATAATCTGTTCAGACTGCGGCGACATTCTTGTACCCGGTGAGGTGCTTCCTGCTGAGCACGACTATGCTCTCGTAGCGGAGACTGCTCCCGCTTGTGAAAAGGCAGGCAGCAAGACATATGCTTGTCAGGTTGAAGGTTGCAATGCAACTTATACAGATACAGTTGCTCCTCTCGAGCATACACGTCCCGAGGAATGGAATGAGATTCTTGCTCCTACATGTACCGAAAGAGGTGCAAAGATAAAGACATGTATTACCTGTGGCGATGTTCTCACTGAGGTTATACCTCTTCTTGACCACGAGTTTATTACATATGTTTCAGACGGAGATGCTACTTGTACTGAAGACGGCTTCAAGACAGCAACATGTAACAGAGAAAACTGCGAAGCAACAGACACAATCGCCGATGTAGGCTCAGCTCTCGGTCACGATTTCGGTGAAACAGTACCTGCTGCAACCGCTACTTGTCTTGCAGAAGGTAACCACGCATACAAATATTGCGAGGTATGTGCTAAATATTATAACGGCGATGCTGAAGAAAATGAGCTCGCAGGCGTAAGCAGTGCAGATTATTTCATCATTGAACAGCTCGAACACAAATACGAAGGCGCTATCAAGTCAGACGGCAACAGCGAGGATGCAACACACTCATTCAAGTGTGTAAACGGCTGTAACAGATACGGCGATGCTGAAAGTCATATCTGGAACGACGGCGAAGAAACAACTGCTCCCGAATGTGCTGAAGACGGTGAAATGACATACACCTGTACAGTTGAGGGCTGTGGTGCTACATACACAGAAGTAATCGATGCTCTCGGTCACGAATTCGGTGCTGTAACAACAGCAGCAGCTCCTACCTGTCTTGCAGACGGTAACTATGCATATAAGTATTGCGCAGTTTGTGAAATGTACTTTGCAGAAACTGACGGTATCTATGCTCAGAACGGCGAAGAAAGCGCTGGAGCTTTTGCAATCGAACAGCTTGAGCACAAATATGAAGGCGCTATCAGATCAGACGGTAACGGTGAAAATGCAACTCACTCCTTCAAGTGTGTAAACGGCTGTAATGAATACGGTGCAGCTGTGACTCATACATGGAACAGCGGTGTAGTGACAGTTGCTCCCGAATGTACCGAAACAGGTGTGAAGACATATACCTGCACAGTTGAAAACTGCGGTGCTGTATATACAGAAACAATTGATGCTCTCGGTCACGAATTCGGTGAAATTACAGATGCAGTTGAAGCTACATGTCTTGAAGACGGTAACGAAGCTTACAAGTTCTGCGCAGTTTGCGAAATGTACTTTGCAGGCAATGCTGCAGAAGATTCAACAGCTGCAGAAGAAAGCGCTGATGAGTTTATAATTGATCAGCTCGAACACGTATTTTCAGGTGTTGCTGTTTCAAACGGCGACGGTGAAGATGAAACACACTCATTTATGTGTATAAACGGCTGTGAAGGATACGGTGCAACAGAAGAACACTTATGGGATGACGGTGTAATTGCTCCTGCCGCTACCTGTACTGATGACGGCCTTAAGACATACACTTGTACAGTTGAAGGCTGCGGTGCAATTTATACAGAGGTGCTCTATGCTCCAGGTCACTCATTCGGTGAAATTACTGAAGCTGTGGATGCAACCTGTCTTGAAGACGGTAACGAAGCATATAAGAAGTGCTCGGCTTGTAATAAGTATTTTGCAGGTAATGCAGACGATTATTCAACAGATGCTGAAAACAGCGCAGCTGCTTTTGTAATCGATATGCTCGGTCACTCATTCACAGAATACGAATCAAATGAAGATGCAACCTGCCTTGAAGACGGCACAAAGACAGCTGTCTGCGACAGATGCGATGCAGAAGACACTGTTGACGATGAAGATTCAGCTCTCGGTCACGATTATGTGATTGATGAAGAAGTTTCAAAGGAAGTTACCTGCACAGAAAACGGCAGAGAAAAAGCAGAATGCAGCCGTTGCGGTGATGCATATGACAATGAGTATGAGGCTCTCGGACACGATGTAACAAACTGGGTAGTTTCAGAAATTGCAACCTGTACTAAGGAAGGTCTCAATATCGGCAGATGCAACAACTGTCTTAAGGTTATCCGTGAAAGCACTTCCAAGGTCGATCATAAGGATGAAAACAACGATAAGCTCTGCGATTCTTGCGGCACATCAACAGGTACACCGGATGATACAACAAAGCCTGATGACACAACACCTTCAGAGCCTACAAATCCCGACGGTACAGATGAAGAAAAGGTTGAATGCTCATGCTACTGCCATAAGAAGGGTATTCTCAGATTCTTCTTCTTCGATATTCCTCTGTTATTCCAGAGACTTCTCGGCAGAAATAAGGTTTGTAAGTGCGGTCTTGTAAACCACTATTAATAATCATAACAGCTCCGTTAAACGGGGCTGTTTTTTTGTACTCTGCCGTGAGAGGAAACATTATTTCTTTTCTTTTTTATTGACAAGAGTGGGGCACTTTGGTATACTGATAACAGGTAAATTTTAACTTGTCAAAAGGAGAAAATTATGAAAATCATAACAAGAATATTAAGTCTTATTCTCTGTCTTGCAATCTTTTTCACGGCTAATGTTGTCGGCGTTGAAGCTGCATCAATAACTGTTGCAAGAACTGAAAAGCTTGTTGCTGATAAGGAAACAGCAAGCTCTGTTGAGCTCAGATGGAGAAAGGTCAGCAAAGCAACGGGATATAAGGTATATCAGGTTGTTGACGGAAAATTAAAGGCAATCAAAACCGTAAAAACAAACAAATATGTTGTTGAAGATCTGACTGCAAGCGAAACATATAAATTTGCTGTCAAGACTTACCGCAAATATCAGGGCAAAACCTATTGGAGCAGTAAATACAGATCTGTAACGGTAACAACCGATAAAATGGCTAAGTCACCCACGCCTAAAGCAACAGCTGACAAAAACAGCGTAACTCTCAAATGGGCTGAGGTTGAGGGCGCAACCGGCTACAGAGTTTATCAGTACAGCCCCAGTAAAGATAAATATGTGGTTAAAGCTTCAATTAAAGACGCCACAACATATAAGGTTACATCGCTTAAAGAAGATACTACTTATAAATTCAAAATCAAGCCCTATGCAAAAACAAGCAAGGGTGTTGTCTGGAATAAGGCTTCATCAGCTGTAACTGTTAAGACCGTTGACAAAACCAAGGCTAAGTTCACAGATTATATTGTCGGCACCAAGGGTGTAACGCTTTATTGGGGCAAGATTGACGGAGCAACTGCATATAAGCTTTATCAGGTTGTTGACGGAGAGCTTAAAACCGTTAAAAGCGCTCTTAAGAAGACTGAATACAAGGTTGAAAGACTCGAAAGCGGCAAGGAATATACTTTCGTTGTAAGAGGTTACAAAAAGGTTGACGGAAAGGTTACCTGGTACACAAAGAGTGAGCCTCTGACAATTAAAACCAAAACCTCAGGGGACAGCACAACAATTACTGAGCCTACAACTAAGCCTGGTACTGAGCCTACAACTAAACCGAGCACCGAGCCCACAACAAAGCCCGGCAGCCACACTCACACAGTTGTTATTGACCCTGCTGTAGTAGCTACCTGCACAAAGACGGGTCTTACCGAGGGTAAGCACTGCTCGGTCTGTAACACTGTTATCGTTGCTCAGAAGACAGTTGCTAAAAAGGCACACAGCTACACCTCAACAGTAACAACTCAGGCTACCTGCAAAGCTGAGGGCGTGAAAACATATAAGTGCTCCGCTTGCGGTGACAGCTACACTGAAAAAATAGCAAAGAAAGCACATACCATTGTTACTGACGCTGCCGTTGAAGCTACCTGCACAAAGACAGGCCTCACCGAAGGCAAGCACTGCTCAGTCTGCAAAACAGTTACAGTAGCTCAGAAGACTGTGGCAAAGAAAGCTCATAGCTATACATCATCTGTAACAAAACAACCGACCTGCAGTGCTGAAGGTGTCAGAACTTATAAGTGCTCCTGCGGTGACAGCTACACTGAAAAAATAGCAAAGAAAGCTCATACTCTTATTACTGACTATGCTGTTGAAGCTACATGTGTCAGAGAGGGTCTTACTGAGGGTAAGCGCTGTGCAGTTTGTGATACAGTTACAGTTGCACAGGTTAAATTACCTATGACAAATCATAAAGACGAGAATAAAAACGGAAAATGTGATCATTGCAACAAAACTATGTCAGGTAATGAGCCCACTAACCCACCTGCTACAGAACCCACAAATCCGCCGACTACAGAGCCTACAAACCCACCGACAACTGAGCCCACACCGACTCTGCCTCCCGTTGAGGAAGACCTTACAGCTTACAGAATTGAGAAATACAAGAAGGTAATCAATAGCAGTACAGTATATTTCAAAATTTCAAGCGAATACAGCGACGGCTCAATAGTACCTATTGAGTTTGCAATGAAAAACGGCAATATGTTTATGGAAACAACTGCCGAAGGTCTTACAATGCGAATCTATTACGATAAGGCTAAAAATAAAATGACTGCATATGCAGATCTTGTACTTGCCTGGGTATATTACGATGTTCCCGAGAATGAAATGGACGATATGGATATGACCGAAATGCTTGAAATTATGCAGGTCGGTGATACAGGCTTCATCAATGTCAGCAAGGAGAAATTTAACGGTAAGACCGCAATTTGTGAAAGCTACATTGACAACAAAACCGGTTACACAATGAAGTTCTATTTCGATGGTGAAACATTGATTGGTATAAAGAGAACTCATCCTAAGAAAGCAGATGAAGTTATTTATGTTCAGGAAGTAAAGAGCGCGGTGAATGACAGTATTTTTAATCCGCCTAAACCTACACTCCTTCCACCAAAAGGTGTTGTTTCTCTTGATGAATGGCTCAGTGAAAACTAATATTTACCCTCAGGGAAACCTGAGGGTTGTTTTTTGTTTTGGTGTGAGGTTTAAATGGGGGAGGGGGCTCCGTCGCCGAATGAAATTCGGCGTGCAGATGCCCTGAGGGCATCTGCATAACATCGCTTTGCGATGTTACGGAGCCCCCA
>JAGBSR010000045.1 GCA_017631745.1 Clostridia bacterium
AATGCACCTGAAAGTCCGCCGACGTGGTTACTTGCCATTACGCCGCCCTTCTTTACTGCATCGTTGAGAAGTGCGAGTGCGGCAGTTGTGCCGTGAGTACCGCAGACCTCAATGCCCATTTCTTCGAGAATTCTTGCAACACTGTCACCCTTTTCAGGTGTGGGAGCAAGTGAAAGGTCAACGATACCAAAGGGTACGCCGAGTCTTTTTGAAGCCTCTGAAGCTACAAGCTGACCCATACGGGTAATCTTGAAGGCTGTCTTTTTAATGGTTTCAGCCACAACATCAAAGGGCTCACCCTTACATTTCTGCAGTGCGTGATATACAACACCGGGGCCGCTTACACCGACATTGATAACACATTCAGCTTCACCGACACCATGGAAAGCACCTGCCATAAAGGGGTTATCCTCAACAGCATTTGCAAACACAACTAACTTGGCACAGCCGAAACCACCCTTATCAGCAGTCATATTAGCTGTCTTTTTGATAATTCTGCCCATAAGAGCAACGGCATCCATATTGATACCTGCCTTGGTGCTTGCGACCGAAACACTTGAGCAGACTCTCTCTGTTGTAGCAAGAGCAGAGGGAATTGAGTTGATAAGATTAATATCACCGTTGGTCATACCCTTATGTACAAGAGCAGAAAAACCGCCAATGAAGTTTACTCCCACCTTATGCGCTGCTCTGTCGAGAGCCTGAGCAATGGGAGTATAGTCTTTCTCCTTGCAGGAAGCCGCAACAATTGAAATAGGGGTTACGGAAATTCTCTTATTTACAATGGGAATACCAAATTCGCGTTCAATGTCTTCGCCTGTTTTTACAAGATTTTCTGCAAGACGGGTGATTTTGTCATATATCTTTTTAGCAGTCACCTCAACACTGTCACTGCAGCAGTCAAGAAGAGAGATACCCATAGTAATGGTTCTGACATCAAGATGCTGATGGTCGATCATATTGATAGTGGACATTATTTCTTTCTGATTATGCATTACGGACACCTCCCAAGCTTATACTCTGTGCATAAGATCGAAAATATCTTCTCTCTGCATTCTGATATTAAGGCCCATTTCTTCGCCCTTTGCTTTAAGGTCGTCGCTGAGAGTTGCAAAATCCTTTGTAGACTCTGTAAGATCAATAAGCATTGTCATTGTGAAAAAGCCCTGCATTACTGTCTGGCTGATATCGAGAATATTGACCTTGCTGTTTGCCAGAAGTGTGCAAACCTCTGCAATGATGCCTGATTTATCTTTACCGATTACTGTTACTATTGCTTTCATTTTTATCATCCTTTAACTGATTAAATTGTTACAGTATATATTGTAAACAATACTGAGAAAAAGTCAAGGGCAGGCGATGAATACGCTTTTATTTTTAGTGAGATTTTGAGGGAACGAGGGGGCTCCGTTGCCGAATTTTATTCGGCACGGGGATGCTGCGCATCCCCGAAAATCGCCTGCGGCGATTTTACGGAGCCCCCCTGCTGTTTCCTGCACACGCTGAAAACAAAAGAAAAGAGAGTTGACATAAACTTCAACTCTCCGTTAATATTACAATCTTTTATCCTTGTCAATTGCCGCCTGCACAGCATTCATCACTGCTGATTCAAAGCCGTCATTTTTAAGAGAGGTCACGCCCTCAATTGTTGTGCCGCCCGGTGAACAAACCTGATCCACAAGCGCCCATGGATGCTCATTGCTTTCAAGAATCATCTTTGCACTGCCGAGAACCGCACCTGCAGCCACTTCCAGAGCAATATCTTTAGGCATGCCGTTTTTAACAGCACCTCTTGCAAGAGAATCGATGAACATATATGCAAAAGCAGGACTGCAACCGCCTATTGCGCTGTAAGCTGAGAAAAGATTCTCGCTGATATTTACCGCAATGCCGAAGCTCTCACAAAGAGCTTTTACAAACATCAGTTCATCCTCGCTGACATTTTCTTTACCGCAGTATGCTGAAACAGCACCTCCGACCTTTGCATTGATATTAGGCATAACTCTGACTATCTTTGCATCGTATGAAAGACAACCCGAGATAAAATCAATAGTCTTGCCGGCCGCAATTGAAATAATAAGCGGATTGCTGACCTTTAAATCAGCATCTATTTTGCAAAGAAGCGAAGGGAAAATATTAGGCTTGACACTCAGAACAACCTTGTCGCATTTCTGAGCAATTTCATTTTCACTTGCGAAAACTCTTACTCCGTATTCCTCAGAGAGAGCCTTTGCTTTATCGGCGGTGATATCATAAACAGCGATATCCTCACCCTTAAGCATTTCAGAAGCTATAACACCTTTTATTATGGCTGTTGCCATATTACCCGTACCGATAAAACCGAGCATTGATTATTCCTCCTCAGCTTCGGGAATATCTGATGTACAGTGAGGACACTTTGTAGCTTTGATGCTGATTTCGCTCTGACAGAAGGGACAAGTCTTTGTTGTGGGTTCAGCAGGAGCTGCTTCTTCCTTTTTCTTGCCCATATCTGAAATCTTATTGATTGTCTTTACAAGAAGGAAGATAACAAATGCCATAATGATAAAGTTAATTACAGCTGTAATAAAGCCGCCGTAATTGAGTGTTGCATAGCCTGCTTCTTTAGCAGCTTCAACTGTTGCAAATGCAACCTCATCGTTTGTGAGTACAATAAACTTGTCAGCAAAGTTAACGCCCTTTGTTGCAAGTGAAAGCACGGGTGACACGATATCGTTAACAAGTGAGTTAACAATAGCCTGGAAAGCACCGCCTATGATAACACCGACAGCAAGGTCAATAACATTGCCTCTCATAATAAACTTTTTAAATTCTCCGAAAAATCCTTTCATTTATAATTCCTCCCAAAAATTAATATGCCTTATTGTATCACATCTGTTATACGCCTGTCAAATCAAAATTCGGAATAAATTCCGTAGTTGCAGAAGTCGGCTCCTGCGTAAAAATATTTGTAAAGCCCAAATCCAACGCCGCCGTTAAAACCTTGTCATATTCTCTTTGCGTTATTCTGCGCTGTAACTCGGGATAATCTTCAATTTTGCCGTAAGGCGTATACTGTGCCATAAGGCTTATTGCCGTGTCGCTTCCGAGATTTTCAGCAATCCATTTCAATATTTCAATGCTCTGATTTGTATTCTTCGGCAATATCAGATGTCTGACTATCATACCCTTTTGCATTATACCGTCACTGTCATAAATATTTTCGGGACACTGTCGTTTCATCTCAAGAAGAGCTTTTGAAGCAAAATCAAAATAGTTCTTAGCCATAGAGTATTTTTGAGCTTTTTCACTACTGATATATTTCAGGTCAGGAAGATATATATCCACAATTCCTTCAAGCTTCTTCAAGGTTTCTGTGCAATCATAACCCGAAGAATTATACACAACTGGAAGCTTTTTCTGATACTTCACAAGCAAATCTGCCAATCTTACAGCATAGTGAGTCGGATTTACAAGATTAATATTATGCGCGCCCTTTTCTTGAAGTTCGCTGAAAATTTCAAGCAATCTTTCCTCACTGACAATTTTGCACACATTCCCGTGGCTTATTTCGTAATTCTGACAGTATACACACCCTAAATTACAGCCCGAGAAAAACACCGTGCCGCTTCCGTTTTTTCCGCTTATGGGCGGTTCCTCCCAGAAATGCAGTCCTGCTCTTGCAAGCGAAAACTCCTGAGGCATCCTGCAATAACCCTTTTTCTCTTTTCTGTCTGCATCGCACTGTCTGGGACATATGTTGCATTTCATTTTCATCACCGGGAACATTTTAGCATATGAGGGACGTTTGTGCAAGGGGGGGGCTCAGGAGCCGAATGAAATTCGGCTGAAAGGCGCGTGCGCCTTTCACAAAATCGCACAGCGATTTTGCCTGAGCCCCCCACCCCACTAAAAAAATTACGGAACAGCCAAAACTGCTCCGTAAAAGTTTAATTTTATCTTACCGTTATCATACAGACTGCAACAAATCCGCCGTCTTCCGCTGTAGCCGTAATCTGGCACACACCGGGAGCAACAGCTGTTACCTTACCGCTTGAAGAAACCGTAGCAACACTCTTGTCAGATGTTGTCCACTTGATATTCTGATTGGTTGCATTTGACGGAGTGAATATCGCTTTGATTGTAAACACTGCACCCTTATCTGCAAGCACGCTTGTCTTATCAAGCTTGAAGTCAGTTGCCGCAATATCTTTAACAGTTACCTTACAGGTAGCAGTCTTTCCGTTTGGTGCTTTACAGGTTATTGTTGCTGTGCCGTTTTTAACTGCAGTAACCTTACCGGTTGAAGATACTTTAACAATCTTTGTGTTGCTTGAAGTCCATGTAAGAGTCTGATTGGTAGCATTGGCAGGCTTGATTGTAGCTGTAAGAGTTGATGATTTACCCTTGCTGAGTGTAAGAGAGGTCTTGTTGAGAGTTATCTTTGAAACTGTTACGGGGTTTACCTTTACGGTAATCTTCGCAACCAGCTTGCCGGTATTTGTTGTAGCTGTAATAACTGCGCTCTCTCCCGCCTTGAGGCCCTTGATTTTGCCCGCAGATGTAACCTTAACAACCTTAGGATTGCTTGAAGTCCAGGTAAGAGATTTGTCCGTTGCATTAGAGGGCTTGATTGTGGGCTTGAGCGTTTTTGTTTCGCCGTATTCGATAGTTGTTGATTTGGACGAGAATTTAATCGAAGTCGGCTTCACCTCTTTAACGGTAACCTTACACTTCGCGGTCACGCCGGTATCCTTTGTCTTGCAATAGATATATGCCGTGCCTGGTGCTACTGCCGTAACATCACCGTAAGCATCAACCGTTACAACCTTTTTATTGCTCGAAGACCATGTCACCGATTTAGAGGTTGTATTTTCCGGTAAAACCGTTGCATCAAGAATGTAAGATTTGCCGTCATCAAGAGTAAGCGAAGTCTTGCTGAGCTTTATCTTCTTGCTGTAAATCATCTCTAGTACGGTTACCTTGCATTTGGCTGTATGCTTGCCGTTTGCAGTTGTAGCCGATATATATACAGTACCGGGCTTTTTACCTGTCACCTTACCGTTTTTATCAACTGTAGCTATTGATGTATCACTCGATTTCCAGGTTACACTCTTGTTGGTTGCATCTTCGGGTGTGATTGTTGCTTTGAGTGTCTTTGACTTTGTTTCATATACCTTAAAGGATGTATTATCAAGCTCAACGCCCGTTGCAATAACCTTTACTGTTACGGTACATACGCCCGTTACCATAGGATTATCCTCTGATGTACACTTGATAGCTGCCTTACCTGCTGAAACCGCCTTTACATTACCCAGAGGGTCAACGGTTGCAACCTTCGGATTGGAGCTTGTCCACACAACATCCTTGAAGGTTGCGCTTGTGGGAGAAACCTTATAGCCGAGGCTGAGTGTTGAAACACCGTTTGTATAGAGTGTTTTTTTGGTTATTGGCGCATCGCCCTCAGTGAGGGTGATTGTCTGCACTGCTGTTTTCTTTGTTACATTTACAAAGCACTTTGCTGTCAGACCGCCAACTTTGGTAGTAACGGTGATTGTCGCTGTACCTGCGCCGACACCTGTAACCTTGCCGTTCTGGTCAACTGTAGCAACCTTAGGATTGCTTGAAGTCCATTTTACGCTCTTATCATTTGCCGCTTCTGGATATACCATAGCTTCAAGAGTAACACTCTTTGTGGTATAAATATCACGCTCGGTGTAATTGAGAATTACACTTTCAGGCTTGGTTGCAACAATAACTCTGCAAGAAGCCTTGAATGAGCCTACTTCAGTTTTGCAGGTGATTACGGCACTGCCGTTTGAATGAGCTGTCACAACGCCGTTTTCGTCAACGGAAGC
>JAGBSR010000046.1 GCA_017631745.1 Clostridia bacterium
CGTGACCCTCTTTCCGGTAGATCATACGTTTATGCAGCAATGCGTGTAACAGGTGCGGCTGACCCCACAGTTCCTTTCTCAGAAACTCTCCAGGGTAAGCTTCCTCAGAGAAAAATTGTTACAACTGCAGCTGCAGGTTATTCATCCTACGGTAACCAGATCGGTCTTGCTACCGGTATTGTTGACGAGCTTTATCACGAGGGCTACACAGCTAAGAGAATGGAAATCGGTGCTGTTATTGCTGCTGCTCCCGCTGAAAATGTAAGACGCGAATGCCCCGAAGACGGCGATGTTGTTATTCTTCTCGGCGGTGCTACAGGCCGTGACGGCTGTGGCGGTGCTACAGGCTCATCAAAGTCACACACAATGGAAAGCCTTGAATCCTGCGGTGCTGAAGTTCAGAAGGGTAATGCTCCCGAAGAAAGAAAGCTCCAGAGACTTTTCAGAAACAAAGAAGCTTGCCGTATGATCAAGCGTTGTAACGACTTCGGTGCAGGCGGTGTATCCGTTGCTATCGGTGAGCTTGCAGACGGACTTGAAATCGACCTTAACGCAGTACCCAAGAAGTATGAGGGTCTTGACGGCACAGAGCTTGCAATCAGTGAAAGCCAGGAAAGAATGGCTGTTGTTATCGAAAAAGAAAACATCGACAGATTCCTCGCTCTTGCTAAGCAAGAAAATCTCAATGCTACTGTTGTTGCTAAGGTTAAGGCTGAAAAGAGACTCACAATGTATTGGAACGGCAAGGCTATCTGCGATATCAGCCGTGACTTCCTTAACTCAAACGGTGCTGAAAAGCACATCGATATCGAAGCAGCTAAGCCCGAATGTCCTATGAAGAAGATTGAAGGCAGCTTCACTGATAACCTCAATGCTCTTGCAACAGACCTGAATGTCTGCTCAAAGAGAGGTCTCAGCGAACGCTTTGACTCAACTATCGGCGCAGGCACAGTGCTTATGCCCTTCGGCGGTAAGTATCAGCACACACCCATTCAGGCAATGGTACAGCTCATTTCAACCGAAAAGGGCCACACAAACGATTGCTCATTTATGTCATGGGGCTATAACCCCTTCTATACAGAGAAAACTCCTTTCCACGGCTCATATATGGCTGTAATCGAATCAGTATGTAAGCTTATTGCTACAGGTGCTTCTTTCGAGGATGTTTATCTCACATTCCAGGAATACTTCGAGAGACCCGGTAAGGATCCCAAACGTTGGGGTAAACCTCTTGCTGCTCTTCTCGGTGCATTCAAGGCTCAGAAAGATCTTAAGGTTGCTGCTATCGGCGGTAAGGACTCAATGAGCGGCACCTTCGAAAATCTTGACGTACCTCCCACACTTGTTTCATTTGCTGTTACAACAGGCAAGGTTGAAGATGTTGTTTCACCTGAATTCAAAATGGCAGGCAACAAGCTCATCAAAATTTCTCCCGAATTTGATGCAGACCACCTTCCCGTAACAGATTCACTTCTTAAGGTATTCGATAAGGTTACAGCACTTCTCAGAAGCGGCAAAGCTGTTTCTTGTTACACTCCCGGCTTCGGCGGTATTGCAGAAGCAGTTATGAAGATGTGCTTCGGTAACGGTCTCGGCTTCAAGTTCGCAGACGGTATCAGCGTAGAAGATGCTTTCTCATATGCATACGGCAGCTTCCTTCTTGAAGTAGAAGACGATGTAAACGAGGGCGAAGTTATCGGTTATATCACAGATAAGGGCGTTATCGCTATGGGTGACGAAGAAGTTTGCCTTCAGAAGCTCCTTGGTGTGTACGAAGATAAACTTGAGGGCGTATACTCTTGCAACATTGACCAGTCAAAGAGCAAGGTTGAAACCTTCTCATATGAAGCTACAAAGAGAGTGGCTCCCGCTATCAAGACAGCTAAGCCCAAGGTTCTTATCCCCGTCTTCCCCGGTACCAACTGCGAATTTGACTCAGCTAAGGCTATGGACGATGCAGGCGCTGAAAGCAAGATTATCGTTATCAACAACCTCAGTGCTGACGGCATCCAGAGAAGCGTTGAGACCTTCGCTAAAGAGCTCGAAACAGCTCAGATGATCTTCATCCCCGGTGGTTTCTCAGGCGGTGACGAGCCCGACGGTAGCGGTAAGTTTATCACAGCATTCTTCCGCAATGCGGCTATCAAAGAGCAGGTAACAGAGCTTCTCGAAAACAGAGACGGTCTTATGTGCGGTATCTGTAACGGCTTCCAGGCTCTTATCAAGCTCGGTCTTGTGCCCTACGGTAAGATTGTTGACTCAGAAGAAAATATGCCCACCCTTACATTCAACACTATTGCAAGACACCAGTCTCGCATTGTAAGAACAAGAATCGCTTCAAATATGAGCCCCTGGCTTGCTGATACAAACGTTGGTGACATCTACAATGTGCCTATCTCACACGGTGAGGGCCGTTTCCTCAGCGACGAAAAGACAATTCTTGAGCTTGCTAAGAACTGACAGATTGCTACTCAGTATGTTGATTTCAGCGGTGAAGCTACAAACGATATTCACTTCAATCCCAACGATTCAATGTTTGCTATTGAGGGTATCACCTCACCTGACGGCCGTGTATTCGGTAAGATGGGTCACA
>JAGBSR010000047.1 GCA_017631745.1 Clostridia bacterium
GACACTTCTTGCCAAACAGAATACAGGATTTACTATTACGGTTGAAGATGATGTTTATATTGTTGAAGCTCCCTGGCTTATCAAGATTCTTTGCCGTACCGACCTTGATGACTATGAGTCACTGCAGTATTTTCAGAGAGTGCTTATTTCCAGCGGTATTATTGATGCTCTTCGCGAAAAGGGTATTGAAGAGGGCGACATTGTAAGCGTATACGATTTCGAGTTTGAGTTTGTAGACTAAAAATCATCGCGTTTTGGTTACTTTTGGGCGACAGCAAAAGTAACGCCCGTCCGACGAGGACAAATAATATCTGCTTCGCAGATGCGATATGTTGCCTGTGGCTACGCGATATACCTCAGGGTGCGATATATTTGCTTGGCAAATGCGATATACACCTGACGGTGCGAGAATAAATTGACCTGATGGTCGTGAATTGAAGCTTGAGCTTCATGAATAATAAAGGAACTTATATGGAAAGATTTTTAAATTCAGATGTCAATGTAAAAACACTCAGCCCACTGAATCTTGCCTTTGTCGGCGACACAGTCTTTGACCTTTTTGTCAGAGAGAGACTTGTCTGCCAGGCAAACAGACCTGTTAATAAGCTTCACAAAGAAGCGACAACGATGGTCAAGGCATCGGCTCAGGCGGTGGCAGTGCAAAAAATTATGCCCGTTTTGGATGAAGAAGAAATAAGTGTATTCAAGAGAGGCAGAAATGCCCATACTAACCACAAAGCAAAAAATGCGAGCGAGGGTGATTACCACTACGCAACAGGTCTTGAAGCACTTTTCGGCTATCTTTATCTCAGCGGAAGAAAAGAAAGACTTACAGAGCTGTTTGAGATTATAGTGTCAGAGTAAGCTTCCTCGCCTGAGGGTGGGCTTATGAAGATTAAAAATATGCTCTGGGATTCACTTCTTATTATTACAGGTTCGGCAGTATTCAGCATATCGGTGAATATGTTTTCTGCACCTAACAATATAGTGCAGGGCGGTCTTACGGGTATCGGTACTATGGCAAACTATCTTTTTTCTCTGCCTATCGGTACAGTTATCCTGATGCTGAATATTCCGCTGTTTGGCCTGGCTTTAAAATATCTCAGACTAAAATTTGTTATCAGAACGGTTATATCAACCTTGGTTTTTACTGCTCTCATTGACCTTGGAGCTTATGTAATACCTGAGTATAAGGGTGATATGCTTTTGGGCTGCATCTTCTGCGGTATGCTGTCGGGTACGGGGCTTGCTCTCGTTTTCCTTGCAGGTGCCACTACCGGGGGTACTGATATAATTGCAATGCTCGTGAGACGGAAAAGACCCGATGTTTCAATGGGTAGTATAATGCTTTTTGCAGATATGGCTGTTATCGGTCTGTCGTTTTTGGTTTACAGAGAGATCGAAAGCATAATGTATGCGGTGATTGTCATATTTATTTCGGCAAAGGCAATAGACTTTGTCCTTTACGGCAGAGATCACACCAAGCTGATATTTATTATCACCGCAAAAAAAGAAACATTGCTTTCTGCTATATTGCTTGAAATCGGCAGAGGTGCCAGTGTGCTTCCTGTTACGGGAGGGTATACGGGAAAAGATAAAAGTCTGATACTTTGTGCGGCGAAAAAGACACAGATAAGAGAGATATTACGCCTTACGGCGCACAAAGACCCTGAGGCATTCACAGTTGTATGCGATGCAGGGCAGGTTGTGGGCGAGGGCTTCGGATAATTATGAATTATGAATTGCATTGGCGGTTCAGATAAAAGATAAAGCTCTATCCGCTGAGGGTAAAACAATACAGAAACTCAACTTCACGGGAAGTGAGCGGTAAAGGCAGGCTGCGGCTCCATTAAAATCGCTTTGCGATTTTACGGCTACAGCGTAGCCGACCCGAACGCAGTTCGGGTATGGAGCCGCCCTCCACCGAAGGTGAAAAGATTTTATTTGACTATCGATACAATAAATATACAGGAGGAAAACTATGAACAATATGAACGACAGCTTCTGGCTCGTGAAAACAGCAGATAAAAAGGCCAATGTCAAGGGCGCGGCTTATCTTGATATGGTTTTGTGCAATCAGAAAGGTGAAATCAACGGCAAGCTCTGGGATTACAGCGAGCTTGCTCACGGCACCTATCAGGCAGGAGATCTTGTTAAGGTCCGCGGAAGTATAACACAGTTTAACGGTAACGATCAGCTTCGTATTGATAAAATCAGACTCGTCAACGAAAGCGATGGCGTAAATGTTGCTGATTTCGTACCCACTGCAGAATACAGCGGCGAGATGATGTATGGTCAGATTATGAATATAATTGCCGGTGTTAAAGATGAAGAGCTAAGACAGCTTACATATGCCCTTGTAAAGGATAACGAAGCAAGTCTTCTTTTCTGGCCGGCGGCATTCAAGCTTCACCATGCTATCAGAGGCGGTCTTCTTTATCATACACTTTCAATCATCAAGCTTGCACAGAGCATCTGCGCAATTTATCCTGCTGTTGATAAAGACCTGCTTATGTGCGGTATCATTGTCCACGACCTTTGCAAAATTGATGAGTTCGACATCAGCCCGGCTGGTCTTGCGGCAGGGTACAGCGTGAAGGGTGAGCTTATCGGTCACCTTGTAATGGGTGCAATGAAAATAGAAAATAAAGCTAAAGAGCTTGGCATCAATCCCGAAAAGGCGATGCTTCTTGAGCATATGGTTATTTCTCATCACGGTGAACCCGATTTCGGTGCGGCTGTGAGACCTATGTTCCTTGAGGCTGAAATTTTAAGCCAGCTCGACAAGCTCGATGCAACTATATATGAAATCACTTCTGCTGTTTCAGAGGTAAAAACAGGCGAATTTACAGGCAGACAGTGGGCTCTTGACAACAGAAAGCTCTATAATCACGGCAGAAAAGAAGTAGAAGTCAAGGCGAATTTAGACTAAAAAGAGGTAAAAATCTTGTATGTTTAGGAAAAAATTAACATTAACCTATAGTAATTTTAAGTAAAAAAGTAGAAAATAGGAAAATAGTGTTGATTTTTTAGCGAAAAAATGTGATAATATATCATAAATAATTATGTCAAGGAGGTATAAGCATGAGAGTTATCACAGGCTCTGCAAGAGGCAGAAAGCTTATTACTCTTGAAGGTGACGACGTCAGACCCACCACAGACATAGTTAAAGAGGCACTTTTCAGTATTATTCAGTTTGAAATTGAAGGCAGGAAGGTTCTTGATTTATTCGGCGGCTCAGGTCAGCTTGCCATCGAAGCTCTCTCAAGAGGTGCGGACAGTGCGGTTATTGTTGATCTTTCAAGAAAAAGCGTTGAAGTAATCAAGCAGAATCTCGAACACACAGGCTTTTCAAAAAAGGCTGTTGTTGTTCAGAGTGATGCAATGAGCTTCCTTTCAAGAAGAACTGAAAAATACGATATCGCCCTTATCGATCCCCCTTATTCGAAGGGTCTCGTTGAGGCGGCACTTGATAAAGTTCACGAGGTTATGAATGAAGGCGGCGTGATTATCTGTGAGGCTCCCTATAAAGATGAGCTTCCCGAGTACGCAGGCAACTTCAGACTTCAGAAGAAGTACAGATACGGCAAAACCGGACTGTTCCTTTACAGACTTTCTGAAGAGGAGGCATAATCTTATGAAAGAAAGAATTGCCATTTATCCCGGCAGCTTTGATCCTATCACTATAGGACATCTTGATATTATCAGAAGAAGTGCCAAGCTTTTTGACAAAATTATTGTGGTGGTTATGTCAAACCACCGCAAGGCAGGTCTTCACGCTTTCACTGTTGAGGAAAGAGTTGACCTTGTCAGAAAGTGCACTGAAAATCTGGGTAATGTTGAAGTTGACTCATATATGGGTTTGCTGGCAGATTACGCAAGACAAAAGCAGGCGGTAGCCGTTGTGAAGGGCCTGAGAGCTGTGTCCGATTTTGAAGACGAGTTTCAGCAGGCGCTTATCAACAAAAAACTCAACGACGAAATTGAAACAGTATTTATGGCTGCAAGCAGTGAAAATATGTTTCTCAGCTCAAGTGTTATCAAGCAAGTGTGTGTGCTTGGCGGTGATGTTACGCCGTTTATCCCCAAGGAAGTATCAAAAGAAATTATTGATAAATTAATGAAAGGATGATTCAGATATGGCAACTTACGATATCGAAGATCTCGAAGTAGAAGACGTAGAAGGTTCAGAAGGTTATATGGAAGATAACTATGAAGAAGAGGAGTATGAGGAAGTAAGAGAATTCGGACCTTACGACCACAATGCTGCTGAAGAAAAGTGGAAGGATCTCGACTTTGAACAGTTAGTTGAGCAGATGTCACTTTATGTTTCAAATGCAAAGAAGTTCTTCTTCTCAAA
>JAGBSR010000048.1 GCA_017631745.1 Clostridia bacterium
TAAAATATGTCAATTGAAAAAGTCAGAGAGCACTTTTCTTCTCTGGGCATCGCAGACAGAATAATGGAGTTTGAAGTTTCAAGTGCCACCGTTGAGCTTGCGGCTAAGGCTGTTGGCGTTGAAGGCGCAAGAATAGCCAAAACTCTCTCTTTTCTGGTCAAAGATGAGCCTATTCTCATAGTTGTTGCAGGCGACGGCAGAGTCGATAATAAAAAGTACAAGGCAACCTTTTCGGCTAAGGCAAAAATGCTCTCTCATGATCAGGCCGCCGAAATGATAGGCCACGCTGTGGGCGGTGTGTGCCCCTTTGCCGTAAATGAAGGCGTAAAAGTTTATCTCGACGAAAGCCTCAGACGCTTCGAGACTGTATTTCCTGCCTGCGGCAGCAGCAACAGCGCAATTGAGCTGACTATCCCCGAACTTGAAAAATATTCAGGCTTTGAAAAATGGGTTGATGTTTGCTCGATACCTACAGAATAAAAATTTAAGCTCCTTGCAGATGCAGGGAGCTTTTTATATAAAAAAACAGACTCTGCACAAAGCAGAGTCTATCTCTTGTTTTTTGATTATTCAGCGGGGAAAAGGTCGGGGTTGAAAGCTGAAACATCAACGCCTGCACCCTTAAGAATGCCAAGTACAAGATCATAGATTGATTCAAGAATGTTTTTAATGAAATCCATTGTTATTATCCTCCATATAAATATTTAGTGGTTACTTCCACATATATAATTATACATGCAGTTAAATCCTTGTCAATAATTTTCAGTAATAATTATAAAATTTCACATTTATAACACAAAGATGAAATAAGCTCCCCGACAATTCGGAGAGCTTCATTTACTTATGCTTCTGTTTCTTCGCTGGGCTTGAATTCGTCAGGTACATTGTCTGTGTTTACACCAAGTACTGCAAGAATATCATAGATGAGCTTAACGATTTTGTTGAAAAGTTCTGTAATAAAATCCATTTTAATTTACCTCCGTTAAATATTTCCGCTATATAATACCTTACTGTGTCTGTTATGTCAACAGTAAAAACCAATAATTAATAATTTAATAAATTTTAGCTTATAAAGTCTTAATAGATGTCAGCAAGCTCGTAGATGAGTCTCTCTGTCTTTTCCCAACCGATGCAAGGGTCAGTGATGCTCTTGCCGTAGATACCCTCACCTATTTTCTGTGTTCCGTCTTCGATATAGCTTTCAATCATAAAGCCCTTGACAAGCTTATCAATATCGCTGTTCATTCTGCAGTAATGAATCACCTCTTTGGCAATTCTCGGCTGTTCAAGATATTTCTTGCCTGAGTTTGCATGATTGGTGTCTACAATTACGGCAGGGTTCTTTAAATCGCGCTCGCCGTAAAGCTGAAAGAGCTTAAGCAGATCTTCATAGTGATAGTTGGGATAGCTTACGCCCTTTTCGTCAACATAACCTCTGAGAATTGCATGAGTAAGGTCATTGCCGTGGCTCTTTACTTCCCAACCTCTGTATATGAAGTCGTGTGAATGCTGACCTGCAGTGATTGAGTTCATCATAACCCCGAGGTCGCCTCCTGTAGGATTTTTCATACCGACGGGAATATCAAGACCGCTGGCTGTGAGTCTGTGTTGCTGATTTTCAGTGCTTCTCGCACCGACGGAAACATAACCTAAAAGATCTGAAAGGTAACGGTGATTTTCGGGATAAAGCATCTCATCAGCACAAAGAAAACCTGTTTCGTTGATAGCTCTCATATGAAGCTTTCTGCTTGAAACGATACCTTTAATAAGGTCAGCCGCAGCATTGGGGTCGGGCTGATGAAGCATACCCTTGTAGCCGTCGCCTGTTGTACGGGGCTTGTTTGTATAAACTCTAGGGATAATGAGAATCTTGTCTTTTACCTTTTCCTGCACGGGTACAAGGCGTGATATATAGTCCATAACCGAGTCTTCATTATCAGCTGAGCAAGGGCCGATTATAAGTATAAGCTTTCTCTCTTTGCCCTCGAATATATCTTTTATTTCTTTATCCTTAGCTGCTTTTATAGCCTCGGCTTCTTTTGTTATAGGGTACTGTTCTTTAATATCCTTTGGTATAGGCAGTTTACACACGAAATCCATATTCATAGCATTTCACCTCCTGAGTTAAAATTACTCGCTGCATATTAATCCGAGAGCCTTCATCCTTTCAAAGAAATCGGGAAAGCTCTTTTTTACCGCTTCAGTGCCGACTAATCTGCCGCCGTATCGGGATGCCGTCACTGCTAAAGACATTACTACTCTATGGTCGTTGTGACAATAAAGGTCGTCTATTGGTCTGTATAGTTCTGCTTTATTAACAACAATTTCGTTGTCATAAACTTCAATATCAGCTCCGAATTTTGAGAGTTCCTGAGCCATAACAACACCGCGGTCGCTCTCTTTGATTTTGAGTCTTGCAGTGTTTATCAGCTTACAGCCGTTATTGGCTGCTGCAAGTGTCATAAGTATCGGTGCAAGGTCAGGGCAGTTTTTAATATCAAGTGTGGGGATACCCTGCCGTAAAAGGGAAAAGTATTCCTTATACACCTTATCGCCCTGCAGTGAGTTTTCGTCGAGTCCGATAACTTCAACATCACTGCCTATAAAGTTAAAAGCATCTAAAAATGCACTGTTGGAGTAGTCTCCTTCAACGGTGAGGTTACAGCACTTATATTGCTGATTGCCTTTGATGAAAAGGGTGGTTTCATTTTTCCAATTGGCACTCACACCAAAAAGAGACATAGCATAAATTGTCATATCAATATAGCTTCGGCTTTCGATACTTCCTGTAAGCTCGATTTCACTGTTGCCGTCACATAATGGCAATGCAAAAAGCAAGCCGGAAATAAACTGACTGCTGAAATTGCCGGGCACTTTAAAAGAGCCTGCGGATAATCCGCCGCCGATAGTTATGCCCTCAGCATTTTTGCTGTAGGCCATACCCTTTTCCTTGGCAATGCTTTCATAGACCTCCATAGGTCTTTCCATAAGTCTGCCGTAGCCTGCGAAAAGACTCTCGCCCTCGCCCAGCATTGCAAGAGGAATGAAAAATCTCAGTGTACTTCCGCTTTCACGGCAGTTAAAAACTTTACCGCCTGAATTTTTCGGCAGAGTACCGACAACGCTGACCGAGTCACCGTCTCTTTTTATTTCAGCACCCATTGCCTCAAGGCAATCAAGTGTTGCAAGTATATCTTCACTGAAAAGGATATTATCAATTCTGTTTTCCCCCGAGGCAAGGCCTGCACAGATGAGAAGTCTGTGACCCATACTCTTGGATGGGGGTGCCTTCGTTGCTCCGCTGAGCACAGAAGGCTTTATGGTTATAGTCATATTATCACTTCTTATAATTTTCTGAAAGGAAGTCAATAGCTTCGAGATAGCCGTCGGTGCCGTGACCTGTGATAGTCTTGACAGCCGCAAGTCTTATATAGCTTATCTGACGGAAATCCTCTCTTTCCTCAACCTTTGAGATATGAACCTCAACTGTGGGGATAGACACACCTTTAACCGCATCAAGAATTGCTATGCTTGTGTGAGTATAAGCACCGGGATTGATAACAATGCCGTCAAAAACACCGTAAGCTTCCTGAATCTTATCAACAAGACAGCCCTCATGGTTTGACTGATAGCACTGACATTCTATGCCCTTGCTTTCGCAGTAAATTTCTATTTTTTTAACTAAATCAGCATAAGTTTCACTGCCGTAGTGCCCCGGCTCTCTGATGCCCAGCATATTGAGATTGGGGCCGTTTATTACGAGTATTTTCATCTGATACACTCCAATATTTTTATCACACTGTTTTCAATATTTCCGTTAACAAATATTTCAAAATCAGCTGATGCCTTGTATTTATCATATCTTTCGTCAAAGCACTTCTTAAGGTCTTTAAGATTGCTCGAAAGTGGTCTGTCATCTGTGGGAATTATATCCTCAAGAGGTCTGTTTAAAAAGAAAATCACGCCGTTTTGTCTTAGCATATCCACATTTTCTTCTCTTAAGATTGCTCCACCGCCCGTTGCAATAACAAGTGAGCTTTGCTTTGCTGTATCGGCTACAGCTTCACTTTCTCTGTCACGGAAGTAGCTTTCACCATACTGAGAAAAAATCTCGCTGATAACTCCGTGTTTCTGAGTGATAACATCGTCGGTATCTATAAAATCTCTGCCGAGCTTTTTTGCAAGAGCCTTGCCTATAGTGCTCTTACCCGAGCCGGGCATACCCACTAAAACGATATTCTGTTTTTCTTTCATAATTTCGCAGAAAACTTCATCTGAGAGCTTCGCTGCATCGAAGTCCCTATCCTGAAATATACCGCAGGCAAGCACAGCCTGAGCTATGAGCATATAAAGTCCCGTAACACCCTTGACACCGAGCTTTTCACCCTTTTGAACAAGAGTAGTCTTAAGTGGATTATAAACCGCATCTATTATACCCTTAAGGGAGGAAAACATTGCAGGGTCAACGGCATATGTGCCGTTATTGGGATACATTCCGCAAGGGGTTGTGTTGATGATAAAATCCGCATCTTTATGAAGAGTATAAACATTATCATAATTCACTTCGCCGCTTCTGCTGACTGTGATAATCTCTCTTGCACCAAGACTTTCTGTCACAGCTTTTGCAGTTTTCGCAGTGCCGCCCGAGCCTAAAATCAAAACCTTAGCACCGCAAAAATCAAAGCCGTTTTTTTCAATCATCAGCTTCATTCCGCCAAAATCAGTGTTATAACCATAGAGCTTTCCGTCGCGGTTGACTATGGTATTGACCGCACCCATTGCCTTTGCGGCAGAGTCCACATAATCGAGATACGGCATCACATCCTCTTTATAAGGAATGGTGACATTGATGCAGTTGAAATCTCTCTCTGTCATAAATTCATCGAGGTTTTCCTTGGAAATCTCTTTTAATTCATAGGTGTAATCTGCGATTTTTTCGTGAATGATTTTAGAAAAGCTGTGACCTAATTTCTCACCGATAAGTCCATAATTCATATCACTCACCAAGCCAATCCGTACCGAAACGAGTTGCAAGCAAATCGCAAAGAGTAATGGCAGTCACCGAGTCCACGACGACTCTTGCTCTGTGAATAATTGCAGGGTCGTGTCTGCCTTTTATATTCAAAACAGCGTCTTCTTTTTTCATGAAGTCAACTGTGTTCTGCTGTTTGAAAATCGAGGGAGTCGGCTTTACAGCACAGCTGAAAATTATCGGCATACCGTTTGTTATACCGCCGTTGATGCCGCCGTTGTTGTTGGTTTTTGTCTGTACTCTGCCGTCGCACATATGGAACTCATCATTAGCCTCTGAGCCCTTTTTATCCGCAAAACCAAAGCCGAGTCCGAACTCAACGCCTTTAATGGCAGGAATTGAGAAAAGAGCATGTGAGAGCATACCCTCCACTGTGTCAAACCAGGGCTCACCTACGCCCTCAGGCATACCGATTACTGCCGTTGTCAGAGTACCGCCAAGGCTGTCACCCTCGTTTTTTGCACTCTCTATAGCTGAAATCATTTCAGCCGAAGCCTTATCGCAAAGCACGGGCATTTCCATATCCTTGAGAAGTGCGATGTCTTCGGCTAAGTTGCCGAAAGCTCTGTCGCTTATGCCTGCACAAGATGCAATATGAGTGCCGACAGCAATACCCTTTTTCTCGAGAGCCTTAAGGCAGATAGCACCTGCAGCCACCAATGGAGCGGTTATTCTGCCTGAAAAGTGTCCGCCACCTCTGTAGTCCTGATAGCCGTGATATTTGCAATAAGCCGTGTAGTCAGCGTGGGAGGGTCTTGCAAGGTCTTTTGTGTCCGAATAATCCTTGCTGTGCTGAGTCTGATTTTCAATCATCAGCGCTATGGGAGTACCCGTAGTTTTGCCCTCAAAAACACCGCTTAATATTCTTACCTTGTCATCTTCTCTTCTCGGGGTAGAAATCGAGTTCATACCCTTGCGCTTTTGCATCTGAGAAGCAATGAAGTCTTCATCAACCTCAATGCCCGGTGCAATGCCGTCAAGGACACAGCCGATAGCCTCGCCGTGGCTTTCGCCGAAAAGAGTTATTGTTATATTATTACCGAATGTATTTTTCATAGTATCACCTCAAAGGAGATTTCTGAGCTGTTCATTTGTCATTTCACAGAATGTGAAAGTGCCTATTTCCTCGCACTTGACTGCAGTTATGCTCTTGCCCTGAGATTTTTTATCGTGGCAAAGAGCTTTATAAACTTTATTTTTATCATAATCAAATTCAGTAGGAAGACCCACATTTTCAAGTGCAGCAACCATCTTGTCTCTGACATTTTTACCGCACATGGGAAGCATACCGAGAGCCACACATTCACCGTGATAAAGCTCACCGTACTCTGCCGTGGCTTCAATTGCGTGGCCTATTGTGTGGCCGAAGTTGAGCACCTTGCGAAGCCCTGTTTCTTTTTCGTCCTGCTGAACAACATATTTTTTTATTTTAAGGGAGCCCTCGATGATTTTTTCGATATGCTCCATATAGTCTTCTTTAAGGAAAATCTCAAACAAATCCTTA
>JAGBSR010000049.1 GCA_017631745.1 Clostridia bacterium
GTCGCGGCCTTCCTTAGCTGAACCACCCGCTGAGTCACCCTCTACGATGTAGATTTCTGTCTTTGAGGGATCTTTTTCAGTACAGTCTGCAAGCTTACCAGGAAGTGAGTTGCTTTCAAGAGGAGACTTTCTTCTTGCAGCTTCTCTTGCGCGTCTTGCAGCTTCTCTTGCTCTTGAAGCATCAAGTGATTTTGAAACGATTGTCTTTGCAATCTGAGGATTCTCTTCAAAGAAATCTGAGAGTTTATTATAAACTGTGTTACTTACGAGCTTGGTAATTTCAGTGTTACCGAGCTTGCCCTTAGTCTGACCTTCAAACTGTGCTTCTGTAAGCTTAACAGAAATAACAGCAACAAGACCTTCACGGCAGTCTTCACCTGTAAGCTTTGTATCGGCATCCTTTAAGAAGCCGTATTTTTTACCGTATTCATTAAATACTTTTGTAAGGGCAGTTTTAAAACCTGTTTCGTGAGTACCGCCGTCGATAGTATTAACATTGTTGGCATATGAGAAAATTCTTTCTTTATAGCCATCGTTATACATAAGAGCAATTTCGGCACTTCTGTCGCCGTCAACACTTGAGAAGTGAATAACTTTTTCATGTACTGGTGTAAGACCGTAGGTTTCACCGATATGTTCAACAAATGAGCCGATACCGCCTTCATAGCAGAAATAATCTTCAACTACATTTTCGGGATCTCTCTTATCTGTAAGTGTGATAGCAAGACCTGCATTGAGGAATGCTGACTCACGAAGATGATTTTTAAGAATTTCATAATCATAGATTGTTGTTTCCTGGAAGATAAGTGCATCTGGCTTAAATTTAACAAAAGTACCTGTCTTATCTGTATCACCGATAATTGTAAGGTCAGTTTTAATGTTACCTCTTTCAAATCTCTGATGATGCACATGGCCGTTCTGTGAAACCTCAACTTCCATCCATTCTGAAAGCGCATTAACAACAGATGAACCAACACCGTGAAGACCGCCTGATACTTTATAACCGCTTCCGCCGAATTTACCGCCGGCATGAAGCACTGTAAGAACAACAGTTACAGCGGGAAGACCCTGCTGTTCATTGATACCGACAGGAATACCACGGCCGTTATCTCTTACAGTAATAACATCACCGGGTAAAATTTCTACCTCGATGTGAGTACAGTAGCCTGCAAGTGCTTCGTCGATTGAGTTGTCGACGATTTCATATACAAGGTGGTGAAGACCTCTCGGGCCTGTTGAACCGATATACATACCGGGTCTTTTTCTTACAGCCTCAAGACCCTCGAGTACCTGAATGGCATCAGCATTATATTCTTCTGTTACTGCTGTATTCATTGTTTCGATTATCTCTTCTACTGTTGTAATCTCTTGATTTTCAGCGTTAGCCTTGATTTCATCCATGGCTAATACCTCCGTTTCGTTATTTTACAATATATAAATTAATTTAATACTTCATTTCCTGAGTTCTCTTTAAAAGTGTGGCGCAGGATATCTGAGAAAGATAAATTTTAAAGTCTTTTTCCTTATCACTGCAAACTATAAAAGATTTCGGCAATTCATTTGATACAGTCTGTACCCTGCCGTGCTTTTCAGCCTCAGATAAATAATTTCTTGTGTTCTTTGATACAGTTGTTCCGTCAAGGTCAAATATACCTATAATTTCATCGTGAACTATAACCGTACTTTGTCCCAGATGAAGATACATAAATATTTCCCCTTAGATTATTTGATTTTACCGCCCTTAAGCTCAATCTTTTTACCTGATTTAAGATTTTTAACTGTTGAGGGGTCACAGCAGGTAATAAAAACCTGCCAATCTTTTATATGATTTAAAATATAATTCTGTCTTGTTTCGTCCAGCTCACTCATTACATCGTCAAGAAGCGCAACAGGCTGCTGATCAGAAAAGCTTTTTATAACAGCGGCTTCGCCTAATTTAAGTGAAAGAGCCGCTGATCTTTGCTGACCCTGAGAGCCGTAATTTCTTGCAGATAATCTGTCAATTTTAATATCAAGATCATCTCTATGAGGACCCACAGAGGTTGAACCTGTTACAAGGTCGTTTTTTCTTGAAAGATAGAGCTGATTTTTCATATTTTCATAAAGCTCCTGCTTTGAATCACCTGCAATCATTGTCTGCTGAAGATATGAAATATCAAGCTTTTCTTTACCTGAAGATAAGCCGCTGTATATATCCTGAGAATATAAACTTAATTTGTTTATATATCCGAGTCTTTGTCTTACAATTTCAGAAGCAAAAAATGCAATTCTGTCTTCCCATACATCAAGAGTATCATATAACTCCGAATGAAAAGCTATATCCTTTAAAAGAATATTTCTCTGAGCAATAGCCTTATTATAGTTAGAAAGAGTTACTGCATATTTAGGCTTGAGCTGACTTATGGCAATATCGAGAAATCTTCTTCTTTCATAAGGTCCTTCTTTTACCAGAGAAAGATGAACGGGAGAAAAAACTACAGATAAAAAATTACCCATAATCTGACCTGAGGTCTTCTTTATACCATTAAGCACAAACTTCTTTCCGTCACATATTTCAAGATGAGCCTGATGTTCTCTGTCATAGGCATTGAAATCCATATCAAGAATAGCTTTACTGCTGTTAAAATTTATAAGCTCACTGTCCTTTGAGCCTCTGAAAGATCTGCAACCCGTAAAAAGCCATATACCTTCAAGAAGATTAGTCTTACCCTGAGCATTCTGACCGTAAATAATATTTACACTGTCACAAGGCTCAAGCTCGCACTTTTCAATATTTCTGAAATTTTTTACCTGGAGATAAGTTACATCCATTTTCTTTATTCTCCGAAAATTATTTTACTATCTCATAGATAACTCTTTCATATTCAAAGTTATCACCTTCAAAAAGCTTTTTGCCTCTTGAAATACAGATTTCACCGTTAACCTTAACAAGTGAATCCTGAATTATCCATTTTGCCTGACCGCCGGTAGAAACTGCATTTGAAAGTTTAAGAGCAGCGTCAAGTCTTATATTTTCTGTTGTTATTTTTACCGGTACTCTTTTTTTCTCGGCAACCTTAACTTTAATTTTCATTTATATCAACTCTCTGTGATTAGATTCTGATAGGAAGAATAAGGAAGAAGAAGCTGTCTCCCTCTAAGGGTGTGATGATAATAGGCTGATTTGATGAGCCCATTTCTATTTTAATTTCATCACAGTCACAAACCTTGAGAGCATCGAGAACAAATCTGTTATTGAAACCGATTTCAAGGTTGTTACCTTCAATTTCAGCTGCCAGCTTATCGCTTGCAGTACCGATAGCAGTAACTGATGAGAATTTCATAACTCCGTTTTCAATTACACAGCGAACAGGGCTTGATTTATCTGTGATAATAAGTGATGTTCTTTCAATACATTCAATAAGACTTCTTGTGGGAACAATAACACTTGTTGAATGAGTCATGGGAATAGCTGCCTTATAATCGATGAATTTACCTTCAAGAAGTCTTGAAATAATTTCATATTCCTTATACTTAAAGATAATGTGTCTGTCACCGATGTAAATTACAATCTGTGTGTCATCGTCGCCGGAAAGCTTTGTAATTTCACCGAGAGTTTTTGCGGGTACAACAAACTCAAGTGTTTTACCTGCATTGTCGTCGTTATCATAAAGGAAGTCAACATTTTCTCTTCTGATAGCAAGTCTTGCACCGTCAACTGCAACGAGAACAATTTTGCCGTCAGTAATTTCAAACTTAACACCGGTATGTACGGGGTTTCGTTCGCTTGTTGAAACTGAGAAGATTGTCTTCTTTATCATATCCTTGATAGTGCCGAGCTCAAGAGTGATTGAAGTATACTTATTAATAGAAGGAAGCTCGGGATAATCGTCAGCTGATGTGCCGATAAGTGAGTATTCTGTTTCACCGCTTTTTATTTTTGAGATGTTTCTTTCATCACAGTCAATAGTTACAACATCATCGGGAAGCATTCTCATAATATCGCAAAGATTCTTTGCATTGAGTACTATTTTACCCTGAGAAGAAACCTTAGCATCTAATGTTGCAACGGAGCCGACCTCAAGATCATAGCCTGTAAGTGTAATCTGGCTTTCTTTAGCATCAATAAGAATACCCTCAAGAGCAGGGATTGTTGACTTATTTGAAACTGTTCTTTGAATGTTTAAACATGCTTTTGCAAGCTCTGAGCTGTTACATTGAATTTTCATGCTTAATCCTCCGAAAATCATAAAATAATATAATTAATAAATAGTAGTAGTAGTAGGGGGTGTTGAAAATTAGGAAAAGGTAAATTTTATCAGATTTCAAGCACATTCGAGCCACTTTTTTCATGTGAAAATTTTTGTGTAAAATTTTGCATTTTTAACACGGTAATTTTTCGTGTGTTTAATATGTGGATAAATGTGTGTTGAATGTTAAATAAAATGTGGACAAAAATCAGCTTTCGTTGATGTTTTTGATGATGTCGTCAACAGTAGCTTTAAGTGCAACATCTTTTTCAATTTTGCCCTTGATTTCCTTAAGTGCATATATAATTGTAGAGTGATGCTTATTACCGAATTCCGAGCCTATTGATTTAAGTGAAAGACCTGTTACCTGATCAACAATATAGATAGCAACCTGTCTTGCCTGAGAAATATTGGCATTTCTCTTATCTGAACGGATGTCTGCAGCACTTACATTAAATGTGCGTGAAACCTCGTTGATAATATTTTCAACTGTTACGGGTACAGGCTGAGAGTCATTTATGATATCGCTGATTGCTCTCTTTGCAAGTGAAAGATTAATCTTTATACCCTCAACATCCTGATAAGCCTTGATTCTCTTTATAATACCCTCAATCTGACGGATATTCTTTTTGATATTGTCGGCAATGAATTTGATAACATCGTCGGAAAGCTCAATTTCGTGGTCGAGAGCCTTTTTCTTAACGATTGCCATTCTTGTTTCAAGTGTGGGAGGCTGAATATCGGCTATAAGACCCATTTCAAATCTTGTGCGCAGTCTCTCTTCAAGAGTCATCATTTCTTTTGGCGGACGGTCAGATGTAAGAACAATCTGTGAGCCGTTTGATGTCAGAGCATTAAATGTGTGGAAGAATTCTTCCTGCACCTGATCACCTCGTGAAATGAACTGCACGTCATCAACAAGAAGCACATCACAGCCTCTGTATTTTTCGTGGAACACATGGGTGTTATGATTACCGATATGATGAACAAGGTCGTTGGTGAAATGCTCGGCACTTGTGTAGATGATATCGGCGTTTGGATTGTTGTTTTTTATTTCATCCATAATAGCCATAAGAAGATGGGTCTTGCCCAGACCTGAATGGCCGTATATAAACAGAGGGTTATATGTTTTGCCGGGATTGCTTGCAACATTCATAGCTGCGGCATAGGCAAATTTGTTTGAGGGACCTGTGATGAAATTATTAAAGGTATAATCATATTCGTCGCTGGTATCCTCTTTGCTGTCACCGTCGGATGAAAGAGATTTTTTCTGTTCCTCAGGCACTACAAAATCAACATTTACATGGAAGCCGAATATTGATTCGAGGGTTGAGTGGATGATACCTAAAAACTTATCAATTACTATACCCTTTTTAAATTCGTTGATTGAAAGATAAACAGTGTCATTTTTAAACGATACAAACTCAAGGGGCTGAAGCCAAACCTTATAGGCAACTTCTGTTACATTGTTCTGAAGCTCCTGCTGTACCAATTCCCAGATTTCGTTGAATGAATCCATATATTTACCTCCTTTATATTTTTAAAAAATCAGATATGTTTCTTCTGCATATATAGTATTATTAATTATTATATATATAAATAATATTAACAACAGAATAAATAACAATAATACATAATACTTCACTTTTCATTCTATCATATTTTTTTGCCTGTTGCAAGTGTTTTTATAACAATTAAGATCTATTATGTTGAAAAGTATTTATATTTATAAAAGGCAGGTTGATTTTGAAATAAATAAAAGCTATAATAAGAAAAAAATCACCCTCGGACGGATGAAAAATATGAAGTATGAAGTAAAAGAAAATGATATAATTTTAAGTGATGTAAGATGTCTTGATATAGAGCTTTGCGTTTTCTGCGGTCAGGCTTTCCGCTGGAAGAAAAATGAAGACGGCTCCTTTCACGGAATAGTTGACGGCAAGGTGACGGACATTATACAAAACGGCAATGAAATAATCTTTAAAAATACATCGGAAGAAGATTTTGAAGAGCTCTGGAAAAACTATTTTGATATAGCTTCCGACTATGAAAATTATTGTAGAATACTCTCTGCCGACGAAAATATAAAAAAGGCCTGCGAGGAATATTACGGCATAAGAATTCTTCGTCAGAAACCCTGGGAAGCCCTTTGCTCATTTATAATTTCTCAGAACAATAACATTCCGAGAATAATGGGCATCATTGACAGACTCTGCGAAACCTTCGGTGAAAAAATCGGCGAAAACGATTATGCTTTTCCAACCTATGAAAGCCTTAAAAATGTTACGACTGAAGATCTGGCGCCTCTTCGTGCAGGCTTCAGAAACAAGTATATTGTTGATGCTGTGCAGAAGCTCTGCAGCGGTGAAATTGATCTTGAAAAAATAAAGACAATGCCCATTGAAGAAGCGAGACTTGAGCTGATGAAAATCAAAGGTGTCGGTGCAAAGGTTGCCGAATGCACCCTGCTTTACGGCTTTGGAATAAACGAGGCTTTTCCCGTTGATGTTTGGGTGAAAAAAATTATGGCTGAGATGTACCCTGCCGGCTTACCCGAGTGCTGCAAGGACATTGAAGGTATAGCTCAGCAGTATCTCTTCCATTGGAGAAGGAACTCAGATTTATTTAAGAATAAGGAATGATAATATGACAAAAAAACAGCGCGCAGCTCTTTGTGTTGAAGCACTAGAAAAGGAATATACAGAAGCTCTCTGCTCACTGCAGTATGAAGACCCCTTACAGCTCATTATTGCCGTACGCCTTTCGGCTCAGTGTACCGATGAGAGAGTCAACAAGGTCACTCCCGCTTTATTTGAAAAATATCCCGATCTTGAAAGCTTCTGCAATGCCGAGGTAGAGGATATCGAAAAGCTGATTTTTTCCTGCGGCTTTTATAAGACAAAGGCAAAGGATATCAAAGAGATGGCAATTATGATAAGGGATGTTTTCGGCGGCAGAGTCCCCGACAGCATAGAAAAGCTGACATCTTTGCCCGGTGTGGGAAGAAAAACTGCAAATCTCATTATGGGCGATGTTTATAAGCAGCCTGCAATTGTGGCTGATACTCATCTTATCAGAATTACAAACCTCATCGGTCTTGTTGAAACCAAAGACCCTAAAAAAGTTGAGCTTGAACTGAAAAAAATCATCGCAGGAGATAAAAGTAACGACTTCTGCCACAGAATGGTGCTCCACGGCAGAGCAGTATGTATTGCGAGAAGACCTCAGTGTCAGAAATGCTGTATAAAAGAATATTGCAAAACAGGCAGTAAAAAATAATAATGCTTTACACACTAAGGGTTTTGTGATATTATAATGGCGGAAAGTTCAATTCAGTTAATATTTTTTAATTCACATTAAGTTTCAGGTTTAAAATAACAGTAAAATTAAACGGAATGTAATTTATGATGAATAAAAGATATCTCAGAGAAAAGAGTATTCTCTATCTCTTTAAAGTTGCAATAACCCTGCTTATGACAGGTTCGATATTTTTAATCTGGTTTTTCTATTACAACCCGATTATAAAGCTTCCCTTCTACGAAAAAGGTCACTACCTTATGACTGTTGTGTTTACTGCTATCTATCTGGTATTCACAAGAATTTATGGCGGCTTTATGGTCGGTACTGCAAGTGTTCTTGACCTGATATTTTCACAGATTATTGCAACGGGCTTTACTGTAGGCAGCTCATATGCCATATTCACTCTTCTTAGCTATAAGCTTGTAAATCCCATACCGCTGATAATATTCTTCTTTGCTTTTTCGGTTGTTGCCGCACTGTGGTGTCTGGTTGCAGATAAGGTTTATTTCAAGCTTCACAAGGCAAAAAAGACCATTGTTATTTTCGGCAACAAGGAATCCTACGAATCTCTCAAGGGTATCAAGGGTATGACAAAGAGATTTGTAGTTGAAGAAACCTATGACTGCGAAAAAACAACTCTCGAGTTCCTTTTTGATAAGGTAAACGGCTTTGATGCAGTCTTTATGTGCGGTGTACCCTCGGATTACAGAAATGAAATTCTCAAATACTGCATTGCAAACAATATTGCCTGCTTTATAAAACCGAAAATTTCAGATACAATTATCCGCGGCGGTAAGACAATTCAGATGATGAATGTTCCTGTTTACCGCTGTAAAAGAGGCGACACAGGTCTTATCTATCTTGCAATGAAGAGATTTTTCGATGTGGTACTTTCACTTATTGCAATTGTTATTTCTTCACCCTTTATGCTTGTCACCGCACTTGCTATCAAGCTTTATGACGGCGGAAAGGTCTTTTACCGTCAGGTTAGACTTACAAAGGATGCAAAAGAGTTTGAGGTTATCAAATTCAGAAGTATGATTCAGGATGCTGAAAAAGACGGCGTTGCAAGACTGGCAAAAGACGGGGATAGCAGAATTACTCCCGTAGGTAAGATTATAAGAATGCTCAGACTTGATGAGCTTCCTCAGCTTTTCAATATCCTTAAGGGCGATATGTCTTTTGTCGGTCCCAGACCCGAAAGACCCGAAATTGCAAAGCAATATGAAAAGGATATGCCCGAGTTTGCACTGAGACTTCAGGTTAAAGCAGGTCTTACAGGTTACGCTCAGGTTTACGGCAAATACAATACACCGCCTTATGATAAGGTGCAGATGGATTTAATGTATGTTGCAAATCAGTCAATTATCGAAGACCTTAAGCTTATGCTTATGACCTTTAAGATTCTGTTTATTCCCTCAAGCACAGAGGGTGTCAGTGATGACCAGACAACAGCTAAAAAAGATTAATAAATGATAAGGGCGGACTCTGTTCGCCTTTATTTAATCACTTATAAGGAGAAATTATGGATAATTACTATAACCACTATCTTGACCCTGAGTATTTTATAAAAAAGCAGACTCAGAAAAATGAAATAAAGCAGCTTGGCCTTTATACGGGATTTGCCCTTATCTGTCAGGTGGTGCTGCAAAACCTACTGTCGTTGGTACTCACATTTTTCTCTCTGGGTGAAAAATATCTTTCAGACGGTATCTTTCAGAATTCGGTTGACACTATTATTGTGGTGCTTACTATGCTGGTACCCTTTTATTTTGTTTCAAAAAAGATGAAGGCGGTTTCGGGTACTGCGGAGCCCGTGCCTCTGAATAAGCCTGCTGATGCTCTGACATTTATTCTGGCTGTTGTTGCAGGTATCGGCTTTTGTATGATAGCAAATATAGTAACATCATACCTTACCGTGTTTATCAGCCTTTTCGGCGTTGAGCTGTCGTCCCCCGAAATTGCTATGCCAGGCGGTGCTGTGGGAGTGACTACAAGCATTATAAGAGTTGTGATTATTGCGGCAATAGCTGAAGAGATACCTCTTCGCGGTTATGTAATGGGTAATCTGAGAAAATACGGCGATAAATTTGCAATACTTGCAGCGGCACTTGTTTTTGCTCTTATGCACGGCAATCTCATTCAGGCTCCTTTTGCTCTTATAGTAGGCTTTGCCCTCGGCTATCTCAGCATAAAGACAGGCACAATATGGACAGGTATCGCGATTCACGCGGCAAATAATTTTATTTCCACAGCGGTAACCTATGCAATGGATTATCTGCCGGAAGAAACAGTAAACACGATTTATGTGTTTGTGCTGTACGGTTTTATATTCTTCGGTATGATTTCTATGTGGCTTCTGAAATCAAGAATTGCTGATGTAAAGCTCTCGACAGATAGTATCGGCACATCAGCGGCAGAGAAAATGAAGGCATTTATATTAAATCCCGCCATGATAATAGCCTTGGGATATATGCTTTATATAACTATGAAATTTGTAGGCTTTAAATTTTAAATAAAAGAGGAAGAAAAAATGTCACATTCATATTTTATGGGTGAAGCGCTGATTTTAGCAAAAAACGCCGAAAAACACGCCGATGTGCCTGTTGGTGCAGTAATAGTAAAAAACGGCGAAATCATCGCAAAAGGGCAAAATAGGCGTGAAGAACATAAAAATTCTCTCGCCCATGCGGAAATAGAAGCAATTGACGGGGCTTGCAGGGTGCTCGGCAGCAAATATCTCACAGGATGCACTCTCTATGTTACACTTGAGCCTTGCCCGATGTGTACGGGAGCAATTATCAATTCCCGCATTGATACTGTGGTATACGGGGCCTATGATGATAAGGCAGGCTGTATGGGTACTCTGACAGACATGACAGCTCTCGGCTTTAACCATAAGCCTGAAATTATCGGCGGATATATGGAAAAAGAGTGTGGGCAGGTGCTGACGGAATTTTTTGAAAATATAAGAAACAACAAATGAAATTTTGAAAGGAATAAAACCCTGAAAAAGAGACAAAATAATTTAATAAATTACTGAAATAAAAAAAATAAAAAAATTTCA
>JAGBSR010000050.1 GCA_017631745.1 Clostridia bacterium
AAACTATGTAGTTAGGCGAAAAATAAATGGTGAAAAGACCGATGCTCATACCAATAGTCGATATAGCAAAAAGAGGCTTTCTGCCCCACTTGTCGGCAAGCGCCTTATAAAAAGGTGTAATTACGCCGAAAACATAGCTGATTATGCTTATAGAGGTGTGAAGTGACAAGCCCTCTTCAAAAGTGTATGTCTTACCGAATATCTCTCGGTTGACAAAAAACTCCGTTACAAACGATGACTGCACCGATACAGAAAGGTTACTTGTTACCTCATCAAGAATATTGACAAACGCAACTAAAAACAAGAGCATACCGAAATATCCGGCATAGTTACCTCTGCTTTGTCTTGTCTTCAGCTTCCTGAGTTCCCGCTCTTCAGAAGCAATAATTTTTTCTTTTGTTTTCATATTTCTCTCCTCTTTCTGAATTTATAAGCGTATTATATCACACTTTTCACAGTATTGCTATTAAATTTAAACAAAATCGTTGAATTACTCATAAAAATCTGTTACAATATTGCCATACTATTAAGATAGGAGAAAAAAGAGTATGGAAACACCAAGAACCTATGTACCTTTCCAGGACTGGAAAGAAAAATCAAAACAGACAGAATACACTGAGAGCACTCCCCTTCTTGCTCCCGACGGCACACTTTTAGCAAAAGGCTGGGCAAGACACAACGTTTTCGATTACAACAGAGATTATGTTAAAAAAGGCAGCCCTATGAGCAAAAAGGAATGGGACTTCTATCAGGTACAGGACGACAAATATATGGTACAGCTCAGCTTTGCCAATATCGGTATCGGCGGCTATGTTGCTGCTAAGCTTATTGACCTTAAGGCAGGCAAAGTTATCGCCGATGCGACTCAGCTCTTTCTCGGCGGTAAAAAGCACCTTCCCCCACCCAAGGGTGATGTACCCAACAGATATAAGGATAAAATCGGTAAGGCTGAATTTGACTTTGACACCAAAGAAAACACAAGACGCCTTTGGTTTAAGATGCCCCTTAAAGGTAAAATGGTTGAGTGCGAATTCAATATGGACATTATGCCGGGTCTTGAAAACATCACAACTGTTCTCCCCTTCCCCGGTGACAACAAGAAATTCTTTATGACAACAAAGCAGAACTGTATGCCCTGCGAGGGTACATATAAGTTCGGTGATGAAGTTTACACCTTCTCAAAGGATACAGCCTTCTGTGCTCTCGACTGGGGCAGAGTAAACACACCTCACAAGATGGTATGGTACTGGGGTAACGGCTCACAGTTTATCACTGACGAAAATGGTGAAAAGCACCTTTTCGGTTTTGAAATCACCTGGGCAATAGGCGATGAAAGCAACGCTACAGAAACCTGCCTCTTCTATGACGGCAAGGCTCATAAATTCGGCGCAGTTGATGTTGAGGTATTCCCCAAGCCCGATAAATATATGAACGAGTGGAAGTTTATCTCAGAAGACGGCAGATTCAATATGACTATGAAGCCCACTTTCGACCACCATTCAGATATGAACCTCGGTATTGCAAGAATGCACACTCATCAGGTTCACGGTTGGTGGAACGGTGATGTAACTCTTGATGACGGCACAAAGCTTGAAATCAAAGACCTCTATACATTCTGCGAATATGTAGAGAATAAATGGTAAAGAAAAGACCCTTCGGGGTCTTTTTTTATGAGCTGTGAAGCCTTTGCATAAAAAAACAAAAGGTGCCGAACCTTTAAAGCACGGCACCTCGTCAAATATTAATCACCAATAATCGTATTTATATTCTTTTCCATAAGATCAAAGAATTTGTTTACCGTCTTCTTATCCTCATCGTTACCCCTCACACACATAGAAAGGGTAATCACATTTTTATAGGTAGTCACCGTCAGCAATACAAAAGGCTTATATTTAACCGCACCGGATATAAATGCATCGACGGGTTCTTTACAGTCAAGGGCAAACAGCTCACCTTTAAGCACACCGATATTACTCATAGCCATAAGAGGATTTGAATATCCGATTTTTATAATTTCCTCCGAAGCGGCGTGAGGAAGTATATTATAACCGAAGTTGAGCAGAGGCAAACCGTAAAGGCCCATAAACTTATCTTTTTTAAATTTATTTGAGCTTAATACAACATATTTTACAGTTTCGAAAATGTCTCTGCCTCTTTCAGGCACAGCACACTGCATCCAGGCAGTATGATTGGTAAAGCCCTTATCAGCTACGCTATTCATATGACGTCTGAGATCAATGGCATTTGATATCATCATCTTGTCACTTGTGGGATATACTGCAAGTTCGTATATGCTATAAAAATAGCAGGCAAGTAAAAGTTCATTTATTGTGGCACCCAGTTCCTTACCTTTAGCCTTGAGCTTTATAAGAGTCTCTTCACTGAACTTTTTACGGGCAATAAACGATATGTCACGGATGTTGTCAGCAGTAAGAGGGAACTTATGGTCATCTCTTGCATTGATATTTTTAAAAAGACGCTGCGCAACACCTGCTTCGGTTTTAGAAAAGCCTGAATATACATCATCATAAGAGCGTGAACCCGTTCTGTAGTTAATAGGACTGATACCCCCATTAACATATTTATTGTAATTATCACAAAAAGACTCCAGGAAGTATTTCAGGTCACCGCCATCCATACACATATGATTTTCTATAAGGCAAAGTTTACTCTTACCGTCTTTGATAAAAAGAGCAACTTTCATCTGGATGTGAGACTCGGGCGGGATATATTGTGTCAGAAAAGCATCAGCGGCAGCCTGCATATCATCCGGATAACTTACAGTGAAAACCTCATCAATATCATAGGGCATAACCTGCCAATATGTAGAGAGCTTAGTATCCACGAACTTGGAGTGAAGCACGGGGATTTTTTCAAAAGCACAGATAACCACAGTTTTCAGGGCATCTATATCAGGCACAAAATCATAGCTGAGTTCAACATGTACCATACGGTCATTGAAGTCGCGGAAGAGGTAATGCATTTTGTCCCAAAGCTCGGCTGTTAATCTGCGTTTCATTATTCCGCCTCCTTACTATACATAAAATATTTCATATTGCTCATTACAATTGAGAAAATATAGAGTAAATCAACAACTAAACCTATAAGTATTACAGGCCATCCTGTAATCCAGGAAATAATACCGTATGCTGCAAGAATGATATAAATCATAGTCGCTATCACAGGCATATATACAAAGAATGATATAGTACGAAACTTCTGCTTTGTGGCGTAAGCGAAAATAAGGTCTGCAACAAATGAGAGAGCAACACCTGCAGGCAGTGTCGGCCACGATGTGAACTCATCAGGAAGCATCATAATTTGGAAGAGAAATGCAAAAACCATAAATAACATTACACAACCAATAATCAGCACACGGGCAATAGGGTGAAACACTCTTCGCATATGGCAGAGCTTATTTATAGCAAAACTGAAATAGAAAATAATCATTGCAAAAATACCGCCAACGATAATGAGCCAGGTTTTATCCCAGGCGGAGGTGAGACTGCTGACAGTGAAGTAAGCGATAAATATCAGAATAAGAAAAAGCAGGCCTCCCACAGGAAACGCAACTTTCATAAACTTACCGCGTTGCTGTTTTTTTCTATCTTTCAGAAACTGTCCGAAACCTTTTTCGATATCACCAAACTCATCGGCAATAAGGTCAAGAATTACCTTTTCATCTTTAAGTCCTGCATGAATCATTTCATCAGCTCGCTGAGACATACCATCAAGAAGCTTTTTCTTATAATAATAAGTAACCTGGTCATCTTTTAATCCACTGCAAGATTTTTCAATATAGTCGATTATTTTCTGCATAATACACACTCCTTTAGACATCATCATTTCAATTATAGTTTCAATTCAGTAAAAAAATCAATTAATAATTTATAAATTAACTCTAAACTGAAAATAAATTGTGCAAAAATTGACCTTTGCTTGCCATAACTTTGTTCCACTGCGCACTCCCCGAAGTCGTATTTGCCTGCCTCTTTACGGAAATTCTCAAAACCTCTACCCAAAGATAAAGTTTTGTGCTATTATTATATAAAGTCAAAGAAAAGAGTGAAAATATGAAAAAGAAAGAATTCCCCATAAAAGCACTCGTTACATCTCTTATAGGCGTCGCCTTTATGGCTTTCGGCATTTACAGAGGTGAGATGGCTACGGTTTTAGCCAAAGCAATAAGAATATGTCTGGAGTGTATCGGGATTGGTTAAAGATAAAAATAGAACTAAGAAAGAGAGTCTTCGCCACACAGTGCAAGGTCTGTGGACTGTAGCTACCAACAGCTTTGTCACAGGCTTTCTCAAGGGCAAGATTTATACGGGGCCGCTCAAAAATTTATGTGTACCCGGAATGAACTGTTATTCCTGCCCGGGAGCTCTCGGCTCCTGCCCTATCGGTGCATTGCAATCGGTCATCGGTGACAGAAATTACAGCTTTACATTTTATGTTGTTGGCTTTCTTATGCTTGTCGGTGCAATCTGCGGAAGATTTGTCTGCGGTTGGCTGTGCCCCTTCGGTCTGTTTCAGGATTTACTTCATAAGATACCCTTTTTCAAAAAGACAGGCACCTTCAAGGGCGACAGAATACTCAGAAAGCTGAAATATATAATCCTTGCTGTTTTTGTTGTAATACTTCCCATGTGTGTCGCCGATGCTGTCGGCATAGGCGACCCTTGGTTTTGCAAATATATCTGCCCCGTAGGCACTCTTGAGGGTGGTATCCCCCTGGTGCTTCTCAATGAAGGACTCAGACAGACCGTCGGTTTTCTTTACACCTGGAAGATAGCAATTCTCCTTATTCTCATTCTTCTTTCATTAATCATCTACCGACCCTTCTGCAAATATCTCTGCCCCCTCGGTGCAATTTACGGCGCCTTCAATAAGCTTTCAGCCGTGAGTCTTCACTGCGACAAAAGCAAGTGTGTTTCCTGCGGCAACTGCAATAAGGTCTGCAAAATGGGTGTGTACCCTGCCGAAGAGCCGAGAAGTGCGGAATGCATAAAGTGCGGACTTTGTATAAAGGAATGTCCTGCCGACGCCTTGAATTTAGGTGTGAAAAATAAATAATACTGCAAACAAAAAAGCAAGTCCTCGGACTTGCTTTTTATGTTATGCTTACTCTTCAGCTGAGATAACCTTTTCATAGAGTGCTTCGATTTCATCGAGCCTTCTGTAGTTTTCTTCCTGAATGATAAGATTTTTAGCATCATAGTAAGGCTTTGTTATTCTTCGATAAACAGAAACCGCTTTGGTATAAGCCTTGAGCTCTTTTTTGGCCTGACGGCGCTGAGCTTCATTTTCAAAGGTTCTGCCCTTGATTTCCTCGGGGATGCTGCTGTCGGGAGCGACAAGATTTTCTTCACCGTACTTTTTAAGAAGCTTATATGAGCGTTTTTTATCCATTGCTGTTTTAATTGCATCGGCACGGATAACTCTTTCTTCTTTATTTGCTCTGCTCATTTTCTTAGCTGAAAGCTTTTCTTCTTTCCAGTCTGAATAGAGACAAACCTCACCGAGGCTGAGTGTCTGTCTCGCTCTTTCAAGCTGTGCCTGATATCTGGCTGTACTGAATTTGCCGAGCTCTTCAGTAACTATGGGCAGACTCGAAATAAGCTTGTTGTGATTTTTAACTTCGCGGATTTCTTCTCGTGCCTTTTCTGTCTGAGTTGCTCTTTCCTGCTTATCCTTAAGTTTTTTGGCTTCTTTGAGCTTTGCTTTATCAACAGCCTTTTTCTGCAGATTGTTTTTTGAAGCATTAATTATTTCCATCGCTTCCTTAAGCTGAGCATCATCCAGTTCATTATTTCCGTAATCTTCAAACATAGCTCTGATTCTGAGAACATTAACATAACCGCGGTGCTTCTGCTCTGTCAGGTCGTAGAACAGATAGGGAATAAGGTTTAATATTGCACCGATAATTGATGCGGCAATAAGCACATCGAAGAGATTGTTTCTCATTTCATCGTTATATAGTATATCGTAATTTTCCTTAAGTCCCATATGCTCATATATGGTGGGCAGTACAAGGCCTGTTGCAAAGCCTAAAACAGTACCGATAAGACCCAAGGGACCAAAAAGTCCGTCAACTCTGACACCTGTCTTCCACTGATGATAGTCTCTCATATCTGCCTGAATATTCGGAAAATAGATATTCTGGAAGGTATTTACAAAGGTGTTGATATAGAAAATCACACATACCAGAAACAGATTTTTATAGCAGGGAATAAGAAGCAAGAGCAAAATAACATTAAGAATGTTATGAGCAATAAGAAGATTTCTTTTACCCAGCCAGTTCATCATAAAGGGGGCAACTATCATAGACCACAGTGCCGCATTGCTGATTACGGTATTGGCAAGACCGAGATATGCCTGCTTTTCACCGTTAAATGCATAAACGAAAGACCAGCTGAGAATTACACCGTATGCACTTTCAAGAAAGCCTACCCAGCCTGCGGAGTTGATAATCCAGAAATATTTGTTTTTTGCCACCTCACGAAGAGCATCCGCAATGCTGACATATTCAACGCCTCGCTTAGGCAGGATAATTCGTTCATTAAGCTTCGGGAAGAAGATGAGAAGCACCACCACGCCTATTAATGTGAAGGGCGGATAAATAACGCGGTATGTCCAGATGTTGTTCATACCGAAGGTAAGACCTGCTACAGTGGGTATTACAAAACCCGTAATAGTCGGAGCAAGGGAATAGAGTATCTGAGAGATACTCATAACATAAGCACGCTCCTGAGCATTTGGCGATACAACCTGCTGGAAGAATGCCCAACCCTCACTGTAAAGACAAAGGAAAAACTGCAGAAGCATATACATACACCATACAACCGCAACCTTTGTCCAATAGCTGAAGCTTTCATAAGGCAGCCATACAAACACAGTTGAAATTGCAACTATAGGTATGGGAGTACGAAGCATTATGGGAATGAATTTGCCGCCGGGCATTTTGTGGTTATCGAAAAACCAACCTCTGAAAAATGCTATGGGCATACCTACAAGATTTGCAACTATCAGCATAATTGACAGATGTAACGGCTGAAGACCTATGCTTGCACCCACCAGAAAGTTTGAAGCATCAAGACCTATTGTCGCTGCAAGAGTACTTGCCCAATGGACACCAAAGCCTGCCGCACCGATGTTGACAACCTCTTTGTAAGGAATGTAGTTACCTGCAGGCGGCTCGTTCCAGTTTTGTTTTATTTTACCGAGTAAAGATTTCAATTGACTCATTAGTGCACCTCAGTATTAATTGATATATACAATTAAAGTTTTATCTCTAAGGCCTCGCTTGTGTTACCCCAGACATCCTCAGCCCATACTCTGACTGTAAGCTCCTTGCCGAGAGCGATAAAGCCGTCAAAGGTAATGCTTTCTGGCTTATCAGCGAAGAAATAATCGGAGAATGCCCAATCCTTATAAACTGTTCTGCCGTTTTTATTGATAACTGCAATTCTGTAAACGAAGACCTCGTTGTCCTCACCTACTGTTGCCTGAGGCACTGTTATATAATGCTTGAGTCCGTCTTTATTATAGCTGAGAGCTGCATTCTCAGTGAAAGCGGGAACTGAAGCAATTTCTTTTCTTGTATCAAAGGCATATTTTGTCTTGTTTTCTTCTGTGATATTATCAATGAGGAACTCTCTCATAATCTTGCCCGCATCAACATCAAGCACCTTTACGAGTACTCTGTTATCAGCATCGACCTCAATAATGAGAGCCTGAGTCATTCTGTCTTTTTCCTCGGGGAACTGTCCGTTTCTGCCGTCAACTGCAAGCTCATAATAAGCAAGTCCGCCGTCGTTTATAGCGGTAAAGCTACCCTGCCATACTGCTCTCGGGTCATTTGCAGGAAAATGTGAGTGACCTGAAATATGCACAACCTGAGGATATTTTTCAAGCACCTGTGTGAAAGTATCAAGACCCCAACCGTCAGATTTACTGCTTCCGTAAACAGTACCTCTTACATGCTCATGCTGGAAGACAAATACGGGTTTTTCAGGGTCAGCAGCAACTGCAGAGGCGATATTTTCGTCAAGCCATTGCACCTGAGCCTTGGTATAATGCTTAAGAGTCGGCGAACGGGAAATACCGATAAAATGGAAGCCGTTTATAACTCTGTGGAAATCAGTCTCCTGACCTGTAATATTTGTAAACAGCTTAAGGCTGTTGCTTGAAAAGCTGTAGCTGTCATGAGCCTTTGCCACCACTGCAAGGCGCTGAGTACCCTCACGGATTTCGTTATCGGTTATTGCCGCAAAGGCATAGAAGGAATCTATATGGCCGTTGTCGGTAATGTCACCTGAAAATACAACAGCATCTAAGTTTTTGTAATCCGCATCGGCATCGCTGATAGCATAAGCGGTTTTCAGCATAGCTGATGTTCTCTGACAGCCGATGTCGCCAAGCTCCTCAATGTGTGTATCACTTGTTGCAACAAATCGCATTACGGGCACAAAGTCATCCTGTGCCATTTCGGGAACAGGTGCAGTAAAGCCCGGTGATATAAGTGATGCTATAATAGTAAACACACTGAGAATTATACTTGATATAATCGATATAATACTCATAACTTTTCTCCTTCATATTAATGTTTTGAGCTTTTATTATGTGTAAGAGATTTATGAGCTGACCTTTTACACTGAGAAAACATAATTTATTTAAGCATACCATGATATCTGCCCATCCAATAGTGAAGAGTATAGGTTGTTGAGCCTTCCATTGAATAGGGTGAATGGTCACTGTCAAGCTTGTAGGTTGAATTGTTGAACTTGTGAAGTGCTCTCTCGTCCG
>JAGBSR010000051.1 GCA_017631745.1 Clostridia bacterium
CAGTTCACTTCCCGAAAGCTACGAAGCTTTCACGGCTTTGCCTGAAGCAAAAATGGATAATCCTTTCAGCACTGCAGCTCTGACAGTACTTGCTTTCTGCTTTTATCCCGAAAATAAAGATTTATCCTTGCAGATGCTCGACTTTTTAAGAGGTCCGAGACCCCTTAGTGTTATGGATAAGCAGTTCATTGCTGACAGATTCAGAGATAAAGATTATGTGCCACGCTCATATTTTGAGGGTGCAACACCTCAGAATAATTATCTGCCGTCAGAGCCTTATTCAATAGTTGTAAGTGAAAATCCATACTCATATCAGAATGAGGGTTATGCAACACTTTATCTTACATCGGGCGGTGCAGACAGTCCGAGAAGCGTTCAGCTCAGACTCGCTAAAGACGGAAAGTGGTATCTGTGGGAGCAATATCTTCTTGCTGATATCCGCAAACCTGAAAGTGAAAATCCTTGGGCGTGAAAGGAAGAATAATATGAAAAAATTTATGGTTATTGCTATGGTGCTTCTCAGTCTGCTGTTGCTCGCATCCTGCGGTGGTGGTGGCGAAGATCCCACTACAACAGTACCGTCAACAACAGAAACAACCACAGAACCTGTAACTGAATCAGAGAGTGCAAAAGCTCTCGCTGAATTTCAGAAACATATGAAAGATGAAGGTTATCTTTGCGGTGTTGCTTATCTCGGTTATTACAGTGAAGATATCGGCGTTATTATAGAAGACCTTAAATACAAAGGCATATATGACAAGCACAAATTCCTTGACGAAATCAAACGCAAGAATTTCTACTCCTTAGAGGGCAGTGAGTTTTATGCCGTTGTACCTGCCGAGGGAGTAAATATAACCGTGAATGAATACGGCTTCAACGAAGAAGGTATTGGTTACGCAATAAAAGAAATTGTGAAAATCACAGACGGCACACCTGTATTTATCAGAGGTAATATCAGCGACATAATGCCGAATATTCAGCTGATTATTACCGATGAAAACGGTGCTGAAAAAGAATACTTACCCTCGATGAGTCTTGAAAACGGACTTCTCAGTAAAGGTCAGCAGATTTATGATTTCTCACCTTATGATTTGATTGGCGGTCACTTTGAAGACAATGGTGAAAACAACGAAGGTCAGCTTGGCTTCATCGGCTCTTGGTGGGGCGAATATACCCTGAATGATGAGCTTCTTTCACTCACAATGGAGCTTACTTCTGACGGTATGGCTACTTACGGTTACGGCTATGGTAACAGCGAGATACTTGAGTATTTTGAAGGTTCATGGTACTATGAAAGCGAAGACAGCATAAATCTTATTATGTACGGCGGACCTCAGAGTAGTGATGGCAGCGAAGCTGACAGCACTGAGCAGTATGAAACTGATATAATGCTTAGCTGGAGCTATGATGAAAATAACAGCACGCTGACATTGACACACTTAAGCGGTGGTGTGCTTCTGAGTGGCACTGAGGGTGAAAGTTTCACCTTTGAAAAGATGGAGTAAACGAATATGTAATTAACCAAAGAATGAGTTCTGCTTAATTGCAGACTCATTCTTTTTTTGATAAGATTTACACATAACAAAGAAGAGGATTTATCTGGTTCCTTCGTGCAAGAGAGGTTGTGCACTATCAGCGATTTGGCGAGGGGTTGAGAATTGCAACAGATAAGATGGATTGTAAGAACTTCTATGCCTTTAACCCTGCTTTTGATAAAAGCTGCAGATAAAAGAGAACTCTGTCCTTGTAGCGAGGGCAGATTTTGTTGTCGGGGATATGAATCATCGGTAACTTTTATTAAGATTTTTTTGTTAAGAAGTATGCTCTTAGATAAACGATACAAAAGATAAAAAAAGAATGATATTAGTAACAAAAGTTGTATTTTTGTATTGTTTTCAGCACAAACGCAATAAAAGTGTTGTTAAACTTCGGATTTCTCTTAATTGTATCATTGAAAACATACACGGAGTTTTTGTTGCTACACGGTGTTGCGAATTAACAATTTATTCATACTGTGGGCATTGTATGTACAACCTTGAAAATATAATAGATATGTTAATGTAAATTAAACATATAAAGGAATGAAGTGTTTTGAGTAATAAGCTTGTAACCGTCAGACGGCTTGCCGAATATGCAGTAAGCAATTATGCTGAAAAGGATTTTTGCCGTTATATCATTGACGGTGAAGTCAGAGTAAAAAAATATAAAGAGTTCTTTGAGGATTCTCTTGCCGTCTGCAGATACATTCGCTCTATAAACAAGGAGCATATTCACATCGCTTTTATCGGAAAGACTAACTATGAATACATTGCCTGCCTTACAGGTATGATTTTCAGCGGTAACACTGTTGTACCCTTTTCACCTGATATAACTGTTGATGAAGCAACTTTGCTTTTTGACGATGCGGATATAGATATACTTTTCTGTGAGGAGGAATTTCTCCCAAGAGCCGAAAAAATCAAGGAAAGCTACAGCGGTCTCGAAAAGGTTGTTTCCCTTGGCGACAGAGCTTGGTTTGAATATATCTTTAGTACATACAATTCCTCCTCGGAATATGCATCTCTTTCAGAAGTTGACGAAGACCCCTATAGTTGCTCGCTTATTATCTACACATCGGGTACAACAGGTAAGAGAAAAGGCGTTATGCTCACTAATCGCAACCTTGCGGCAAACTCAAGCTACGATGCTTACAGCATGGACGAGGGTGATGTGAGTTTCTCCGTGCTTCCTATGCATCACGTTTTCTGCTATGCCTGCGACGTGCTTAAAACTCTTTACGACGGAGGCTGTCTTTGCCTTAACGGTAATTTAAGCGAGCTTTATAAAAACATCCTTATCTTTGAGCCTACCATTATGCGAATAGTACCTGCCATGTGCAAGTCGATACTTACTAAAATCAAAATCACCGAAAGAAGAAATCCTGAGCTTTCAAAGCGTGAAGCCGCTGAAAAAATAGTCGGCAAAAACTTCAGAAGAATGATTGCAGGCAGTGCTTTTCTGAGTCAGGCGGTTATCGATGAGCTTGCTCTTTACGGCATAACTGCAAGACAGGGTTACGGTATGAGTGAGTGCAGTCCGCGAATAACAACCTCGGACTTTTCAGAAAATAACAAGTACTCAAACGGCGTAATCATCGGCGTTGATGAGGTGAGATGTGTTGACGGCGAAATTCAGGTTAAGGGTCCCAGCGTAATGAAGGGGTACTATAAAATGCCTGATGAAACAGCGAATGCTTTTACTGGTGACGGCTTTTTACATACAGGTGACCTCGGTTATATAAAAGATAATCACATTTATCTTGTGGGCAGAAGAAAGAATCTCATTATTCTTTCAAACGGCGAAAATATTTCTCCCGAAGAGATAGAGAATAAGTTTGTCGATTTCACAGAGGTAAAAGAGGTTATTGTTTATGGGGAAAATGATAAATTGATAGCTGAGATTTACCACGATGAAACATTCTTGGGTGAAAAAGATGTTGATGAGATAAGAAATATTCTTGCTGAAATTGTTGATAAGGTTAATATGCAGCTTAATTCAGACAGAGCAATTTATGATTTCAGACTAAGGGAAAAGCCTTTTGAAAGAACATCTACAGGCAAAATAAAACGAACAGAATTTTATTATTAAGGGGTGAGACAGATGACGGAAATAAAACTTAAAAGCGGCGAAACGGTCAAGGCGTATCCGCTTACGGGCTCACAGAATATGATGTATCTTATGTCACTCAAGTACGGCTCAGGATATCCCGTAAATAATATCGGTTGCGGTTATTATTGGAAGGGTGACTATGATAAGGGTGAGATGAAGGCTGCAATATATGAGGCAATCAGACGCTGTGACACAATGAGGCTTCGCTTTGTTATGGGTAAAAAGCTTCAGCTTCATCAGTATGTTACCGAAAAGAGTCAGCTGATAATAGATGAGTGGGATTACAGTGATATGACCGTCGAAGAAGCTCAGGACAAGCTTACGGCTTATTCCCGAAGCAATATACCTATGTTCAATTGCGAGATTCATAAAATAGTTCTCATCAGATTCAAAGACGGATACCACGGCATCTTTATGAGAATACACCATCTTGCTATGGATGCATATTCTCTTAAGGTGTTTATCAATGACATAATAGAAATTTATAAGCACAGAACACAGGGTATCGCTTATCCAAAGCCGATGAGAGAGTATATTCCCGTACTTGAAAAAGAGCTTGCATATGAAGACTCTGAGCAGAAGGAAGCTGATAAGCAGTACTGGTTTGATTCCCTTGCAAAAGCAACAGAGCCTATATTTACTGACTTTATGCTTGAAAGCAGACTTAAGGCTCAACAGCTGAAAAAGCCAAAGCAGCGTTTTGCCGATATCCATTCGGGACTTCCCGACGCCGATACAATAAGATTCAGTATGAGTGCAGAGAATAGTGAAAAATTGCTTAAGCTTTGTGCCGAGAGAAATCTTTCTGTGTTCTCTCTTGTTTCGATGGGCGTTCGTACGGCACTTTCCTGCTTCAACGATAATCAGGAGGATGTATCATTCAAAATGATTATCAACCGCACGGGTACAATTGCCGAAAAGAAGTCAGGCGGACTTCGTATTAATTTTCTGCCTATGAGAAGCATCATCAGGCCTGAAATGACCTTTACCGAGGGTGTGAATATAATTTCGCAGGTACAGAATGAAATGTATCTTCATTCAACTCTCTCATTCCTCGGAATGCTCAAGGAAAGGCACAAATCAATGTCAAAGGATGCTAAGTTTGATTCTACCTATGACAGCTTCGGACTTTCCTATCAGCCTATGATGAAAATGGCTGCCATAGATGAAGAAATGGCAGATACCGCAAAGAGTATCTGGTACAACAACGGTGCAATAATGATACCCTTATATGTTACTGTATGTCACAGAGCAGTTGACGCAGGCTTTGATTTTATTTTCGAGTACCGTCGTGAGCAGGAAGCCGAATACGACCTTACTGTTCTTTACGGCAAAATAGAAAAGGCGCTTCTGGCAGGTGCCGAAAACCCTGATAATACTGTCGGTGAAATATTAAAGAAGATAGAAGTTACACAAGAAGAAAGGAATGGAAAACCAAAATGCAAATCTTCGAAAGACTTATTGAAATCATTGAAAACTACGTGGAAGCTGACGAAATCAAGGCTGAAGACAGTTTTAAGCTTGATCTCGGCATGAGTTCATTTGACACCATGTGCATGGTGGCAGAGATAGAGTCAACAATGGGGGTTAAGCTTACTGCCGCTGATTTTATAAAGAACAAAACTGTCGGCGAAATGGCAGAGCATATAGAGACACTTGTATAAGCTTGTTTTATTGATTAGTAATATTGAAAGACAATCATCATTAAAAAAATTATCTCAACGGTTATGTTATTTGTTTTGCTTTTTGCTGTTGCAGATATTGTTGCTTCTGCGGTTGACGACGAAGAAAGATTCTCATTATTTATGTGCGGGGTAACGGTGACAAAATTGCAGTTTAGAACCCGACCCGACGAGAAATAAAAATAAGCTACATAGCCAAGAGGCCGTGTAGCTTTTTGTTTTAAACTTTGATTACATATTCCTTGGGGGTTATGCCGTACTCTGCCGTGAAGGCGCGGTAGAAGCCTGCATAATCGTTGAAGCCGCAATGCAGTGCCGCTGTTGTGGGTTTGATGCCACTTGAAAGCATCTGCTTTGCGTTGATGAGTCTTTTTAAGGTGATATATCTGTTTACAGAGGTCCCGACAACGCTGTGGAAGGCGTGGGAGAGGTAATATTTGCTGATGAAAAACTCATCGGCTATAGTTGAAAGAGAAATCTTTTCGCAGTAATGCTGATTGATGTATGCAAGCACCTCTGATACAAGCGGAGCGGTGGTTTTTTCCGTGTCGGCTTTTTTATCTGTGCTGAGAGTCAGACGGTTGAGCTCGACTAAAAATCGGGTGAGGATAGCCTCTGCGGCAAGGTCGCTGCCGTAATCACCGCTTCGGGTTTCTTCTATGAGCTCGCTGAGCTTTGATGAGATATAGCTCTGCTGAGCCTTGGTGAGCCTTAAGAGATTGGTGTGCTGAGGGTTAGTGTTATCGAAGCACTGGCTTAAACTGGTATTATTTGTGCAAAGTCGGGAAAGATAAGTTTTGTTTATCCATAAAACTATTCTTTCATAGGGGTTCTGGTCAGGGGCAATTCTCGGCTGATGAAGCTCAAGAGGGTTAATCAGAAGCAAATCGCCCTTATTGAGATGATAGCTTTTGCCCTCAACGCTGTATTCCACATTTCCGCTGATAAAAAAGTAAACCTCATAGAAGTCGTGCTGATGCACAGCGACACCCTCAAACTTGGCGTCACGGTAATGGAAGACCTCAAAATTTGCCCTTGTCATACTCTGTCTCGGGTCAAAACCTGCATAAAATCACCTCTTATTTATCATACAGCAACAATCACAATCAGTCAAGCAATTTTTGCAATTTTCATTGTGAAAACATTGTGGTAAAATTAAAATACTAAAATAGGAGGACTATGTCAATGACAGAGTTTATGACAAAGGATTTTCTTCTTGATACCGACACGGCAAAGGTACTCTATCACGATTATGCGGCCAAATTACCCATTATCGATTACCACTGCCACGTAAGTCCCAAGGAGATATATGAAGACTTAAGATTTGAAAACATCACTCAGCTCTGGCTTTACGGCGACCATTATAAATGGCGTCTGATGAGAAGCAACGGCGTGAGCGAAGAGTATATCACAGGTAAGACTACAAGCGATAAAGATAAATTCCTCAAGTTTGCCGAAACTCTTCCCAAGGCTATCGGCAACCCGATGTATCATTGGTGCCACTTTGAGCTTAAGAGATATTTCGGCTATGAGGGCATTTTAAATGCGGACACTGCCGAAGAGGTATGGAATGTCACCTCAGAAAAGCTTAAAGAGGCTCATATGAGTGTACGCGGTATTATCGAGATGAGCAATGTCTCGTTTATCGGTACTACTGACGACCCCGTTGACTCCCTTGAATGGCACGGCAAAATTGCTGAAGACAAGAGCTTCAAGACAATTGTTGCTCCCTCATTCAGACCCGACAAAGCATTTAACCTCAATGCAGATATTTTCCCCGGCTACATAAAGACTCTCAAAGAGGTTTCAGGTGTGGATATCAAAGACATCGCTTCCCTTAAAGAGGCTCTTTATAAGAGAATGAAGCATTTTGATGCTTTCGGCTGTAAGGCAAGTGACAACGGCATCAACTATCCCGTTTACTGTGAAATGAGCGAGGATGAAATGAACGCCGCTCTCGTTAAAGCAATGAATGGCGAAAAGGTCAGCGAAAAAGAACTCGAAGCTGTACAGACTGAAATGATTCTCTTCTGCGCTGAAAAATACTCAGAGCTCGGTTGGGCAATGCAGATACATTATAACTGTATGAGAAACCCCAACACAGCAATGTTTAATAAGCTCGGCCCCGACACAGGCTTTGATGTTATCGGACCTCACAACGGCTCGGTGGCTCTTGCAAAGCTTCTCGATAAGATGTATCTCAGCGGCAAGATGCCTAAGATTATTCTCTATTCTCTCGACGCGGGCGACAACTCATTCATCGATACAATCCTCGGTGCATTCCAGCGTGAGGGCAATCCCGGCACTATTCAGCACGGCAGTGCATGGTGGTTCAACGACACCAAAAACGGTATGCGCGAGCAGATGATAAGCCTTGCTTCACTCGGTCTTCTCGGCAACTTTGTGGGAATGCTCACAGACTCAAGAAGCTTTTTAAGCTACACAAGACACGAATATTTCAGAAGAATTCTCTGTCAGTTAATCGGTCAGTGGGTTGAAGCAGGCGAGTACCCTGCCGATATGAAGGCACTCTCACAGATAACAGAAGATATTTCTTTCTATAACGCTAAAAGATTTTTCGATTTGGAGGTAAAATAAAATGAAAATGTCTTTCAGATGGTACGGTCAGGACGACCCCGTATCCCTTAAGTACATCAGCCAGATTCCCAATATGCGCTCAGTTGTTTCGGCAGTGTACGATGTAAAACCCGGTCAGGTTTGGCCTGAAGAAAGCATCAAAAGAGTTAAGGACGACTGCGAAAAGAACGGCCTTATCTTTGACATCGTTGAGTCAATTCCCGTGCCCGAGGATATCAAGCTCGGCTCAGAGAATGCTGATGAGCTCATCGAGGTTTACTGCGAAAACATCCGTCGCTGTGCTAAGTACGGTGTTAAGTGTGTAACATATAACTTTATGCCCGTTTTCGACTGGACAAGAACTCAGCTTGATAAAGAAGCTCCCGACGGCTCAACAAGTCTTGTTATGTATTGGGAGCAGATGCAGGGTCTCGATCCCCTCGTTGACGATATCGACCTTCCCGGTTGGGACGCAAGCTACACCAAAGACGAAATCAAGGAGCTCTTCAAAAAGTACGCTGAAATCGGCGAAGAAGGTCTTTGGAAAAACCTCGAAACCTTCCTTAAGAAGATTATCCCCGTTGCTGAAGAATGCGGCGTGAGAATGGCTATTCATCCCGATGATCCTCCATATCCCATCTTCGGTCTTCCCCGAATCATCACAAACGAAGAAAACCTCGACCGTTTCCTTAAGATTGTTGATTCACCTGCTAACTCACTTTGCCTTTGCACAGGCTCACTCGGCTGTGCTAAGTTCAACGATATCCCCAAGATGGTAAGAAAATACAGCGCTATGGACAGAATTGCATTTATGCACATCCGTAACGTGCTTGTAATGGACGACGGCTCATTTGAAGAAAGCGGTCACCTTTCAAAATGCGGCAGCATTGATATGTATGAAGTTGTTAAGGCTCTTGTTGAAACAGGTTTCGACGGCTATGTACGTCCTGACCACGGCAGAATGATCTGGGGCGAAACAGGCAGACCCGGTTACGGTCTTTATGACAGAGCACTCGGTGCGGCATATATCAACGGCCTCTTTGAGGCTTGCGAAAAAGCAACTAAATAAGGAGGAAACTAAAATGAATAAAAATGTTTTCGGTACTGACCTTACAGGTAAGGTTGCAGTTGTAACAGGCGCAGGCGGAGTGCTTTGCTCTTCATTTGCAAAGACTCTCGCAAAAGCAGGCGCTAAGGTTGCTCTTCTTGATATCAACGAAGAAGCTGCTAAGGGCTTCGCTGATGAAATCGTAGCTGATGGCGGTGTTGCTAAGGCTTATAAGTGCAATGCACTCGACAAAGACAGCTGTAATGCTGTAGCAGAAGCTGTTTTGGCTGATCTCGGTCCTTGCGATATCCTTCTCAACGGTGCAGGCGGTAACAACCCCAGAGCTACAACAGATAAGGAGTATTATTTCAGCGGTGACATTGACGAAGACTGCAAAAACTTCTTCAACCTTGATGCTGACGGTGTTTCATTTGTTTTCAACCTCAACTTCTTGGGTACACTTATTCCCACTCAGGCGTTTGCAAAGCAGATGCTCGGCAGAGAGGGCTGTAACATCATCAACATCTCATCAATGAATGCTTTCACACCTCTTACAAAGATTCCTGCTTATTCAGGTGCTAAGGCTGCAATTTCAAACTTCACACAGTGGCTTGCAGTTCACTTCTCAAAAGAGGGCATCAGAGTAAATGCTATTGCTCCCGGTTTCTTCTCAACCAAGCAGAATGCGGCTCTTCTCTGGAATCCCGACGGTTCACCCACACCCCGTACAGACAAGATTCTTGCTGCTACTCCCATGGGTCGTTTCGGTGAAGCTCACGAGCTTGACGGTGCACTTCTTTTCCTTATCAACAATGATGCTGCAGGCTTCATCACAGGTGTTGTGCTTCCCGTTGACGGCGGCTTCTCATCATACTCAGGCGTATGATGAAATGCAGAATGCAGAATTCAGAATGCAGAATTGAGGGTCGCTTCGCTCCGATTTATAAAGGGATAACAAAGTGCTCTCTTACAAATAAATCAAATCTTTTCAGGAGATGAAATAAAATGGATATGTTCAAGACAATTTATGAATTAGGCATCATTCCCGTTGTAGCTATTGATGATGCTGACAAGGCTGTGCCTCTTGCAAAGGCACTTCGTGACGGCGGTCTTCCTGCTGCTGAAATCACTTTCAGAACAGCTGCTGCTGAAGAATCAATCAGAAGAATTACAGCTGAATGCCCCGATGTACTC
>JAGBSR010000052.1 GCA_017631745.1 Clostridia bacterium
AAAGATAGTGATTATAACACTCGTAGCACTTGCGGCTCTGTTAGTTTTATTTGCAGCAGGTAAACTGTCTGCTGAACTTTACAAAGACAAACTCGAAAGCAAAATTTTCCCGCTGAAAGACCCTATAAGTGTAATAAACAACGAATATGAAAGAGAAGTAAAAATCATTGACTGGGCTTTTGATGTTTCAGATGAGAGAAAGCTTGCAGGCTTTGCCGACTATGTTTTTATTGGCGAGGTCAAAGAGGTTGTCGGTACCGGATATACCGACGCAGAATGGTATGACGGCTTTAAATTTTACGCCTTCCCTTTTACAAAATATGAAATAAGAGTAATTGAAAATCTCAAGGGTGAGCTCAGAACCGATGTAAACATACCCTTATTTAAAGACGACGGTGTAATGCCTATAGGTAAAATTTCAACCTTATACGGCGGCGATAATCTGCCCGATGAGGGGGAGTGCTATGTCTTTTTATGCAAATGCGATGAAGACGGCGAGCTATGGGTAGGCAACGGCAGTGGACACTGTGACATATATCTCTGCAAGTCTGAGGACTACACAGGCAATGAAGCTATGATTGATGTTTATCGCGATGCCGTGGAGAATATGGATGAGAGTGTGAGATTCGGCGAAGATTTTAAAAGTAAATATGACGTGCAATAATAAAAAGGAGACTCATAACGAGTCTCCTAAAAATTTTTCTATTGCCCTCGCCGGGCGGGCGTTGCTTTTGCTAGCGCCCAAAAGCAACCCAAAACGCGCTGATGTTATTCTATTGTTTCTTTGCTTCTGAAATTGTAGCCGTGGTCTTCGAGCTTTTTCATATTCTTAAGCATATAGCCTGCACCCTTGGCCGCACAGTGCTCAGGGTCTGCCACTCTTGTAACCTTGATGGTGAGCTTTTCGCTCAGTGCCTTATCAAGACCCGGTAATCTTGCAAGACCACCCGTAAGGAGAATGCCCTCACTGCAGATATCGGAGTAAAGCTCGGGAGGTACCTGCTCGAGGACATAGACAATGCCTCTGAAAATCTCTTCGATAATATCTTTGAAAGCTTCGTATATTTCATTTGAGCTGATTTCAAAGTTTTTCGGCATACCGGTAATATAGTCCTTACCCACACAGAACATCTCAAGCTCTTCACTTCTGTGCTGAGCACAGCCTATGGTGTGCTTTATTTTTTTTGCTGTTGCAAGGCCGATATCTACATCCTTGTTTTTTCTTACATACTGCACAATGGCTTCGTCCATTTTGTCACCGCCTGCGCGCAGTGAGTTGCAATATGCAACAGTACCCATAGTGATGACCGCAATATCAGCTGAGCCTGCACCAAGGTCAAGCACCATAACGCCGTGAGGGTTGTCGATGGTAAGACCTGCACCGAGAGCAGAGATAACGGGCTCATCGGTAACATAGACCTTGCCTGCACCTGCCGAGCAAGCCGCTTCGACAATAGCCTTTCTTTCAAGTGAGGTCACACCGCTGGGGGCGCTGATGATTACACTCGGGCGGAAAACGCTGTTTTTGCAGAGCTTATCGATAAAATACGCCAGTATTTTTACTGTTGAGGTGAAGTCTGAGATGATACCGTCTACAATGGGCTTTTTCAGTATCAGAGACTCGGGAGTTTTCTCAAACATTTCACCTGCACTGTTGCCGACACATATAATTTCATCATCATAGGCGTCGTAGCAAATTGCGGTACTTTCGGAAAAAATAATGCCTTTACCCTGCACAAAAGCTGTAACAGAGCTTGTGCCTAAATCTATAGCAATATTAAGTCCCGGCATTATTTTCACTTCCTTCTGTTTATATTTCAGATTTTAATTCTACTTGCTTTTATATTCTTTGTCAAGTGCCAAAGAAATACTGTCAGAATATATCGGTGCTGACAAGATATGGAGTAAGGGCAAGACACAGACAGTAAACATCCTTTGCGCCCGCTTTCAAGAGAGCATCACTGCATTCTCTGAGGGTAGCACCCGTTGTTTTGATATCGTCGCAGAGAATGAAGGTTTTGCCCATAACATCTGCTTTGCCTTTTATTTCGAAGCTGTTTTTGACATTTTCGCTTCTCTTTTTTGCCGTAAGATCTTTCTGATTAAGAGAGCTTTTCACTTTTTCAAGACACGCAGTGAGGGGCAGACCGAGCTCTTCGGCAACCTTCTTTGCGAGAAGCTCACTTTGGTTATAGCCTCGTTTGCTTTTGTCTTTATTTGTCATAGGCACAAAGCAAACTCCGTCAAAATCTACGTCGGGATAAAGTTCTTTGATTCTGTCTGCCATAGCCTTGCCGAAAATATCGGCGTAATAGCTCTCGGAGTAAAACTTGAATTTCAGCAGACTTTTCTTAATCTGACCCTCGTAATAGTACACTGCCGAAAAGTGAGGCAGGGGAGTATGTGCTTCAGTGTGACACATACATTTTTCGTGACCGCAGTTTGGACAGGCGGCTTCGCTGATTGACTTTGTGTCAAGTCCGCATTCGGGACAGTAGGATTTGAGTAGGGGCATAATTTCACTGCAGATTTTGCATCTCTGGGGAAAGAATATGCGGGATATAACAGTTTTAAGCTTCATATCAGTCCTTTAGCAGTAAATGCTTTAAAAATGAATATCGTCTTGTTTTTTTATCGTTGTCAACCATTTCCTTCACCTGCTGTTTTGTGCCGACTAAAATCAAACGGTTTTTTGCTCGGGTTACGGCAGTGTAGAGAAGATTGCGGTAGCTCAACTGCGGAATGACATTACAAACAGGCATAATAACCGCATCAAATTCACTACCCTGACTTTTATGCACCGTAATGGCGTAGGCAAGCTCCAATTCGCCGATGTTGTCAAAGGGGTAAAGAGAAATTCTGCCGTCGAAGTCGATTTTCATAAATGAGGCATTGTGGTTGATGGCTATAATTCTGCCGATATCGCCGTTGAAAATGCCGCTTGAAACCTCTTTGCCCTTAGTCCAGATAATGTCGTAGTTGTTCTTTATCTGCATTACCTTGTCGCCCTCGCGGAAAAGCTTACTGCCTCTTTCCATATCCTCTTTGTCAGGTGAGGGTGGGTTGAGGATTTTCTGCAGAGCCGTGTTGAGACTCACTGTGCCCGTCATACCCTTTCTCGAGGGACAGATAATCTGAATATCCGTCAGCGGGTCATAGCCGTAGGCTTTGGGAAGGCGATTGGTGTAAAGCTCGGTGACAGTGTCAGCGGTGGAAACCACATCGCCTCTTGAAAGGAAAAAGAAGTCCTTGTCTGTTATATCAAGGGTGGGGTACTCTCCGCCGACTATTTTATGTGCATTGGTAACTATAAGGCTTTCCATTGCCTGACGGAAAACCTGGGTTAGGCACACTGTGGGCAGAAGCTCGGAGGAAATAATATCCTGCAAAACATTGCCTGCACCAACGGGAGGTAGCTGATCAGAGTCACCCACCATTACGAGTCTGCAGCCTAAGGGAAGAGCATTGAGCAGCGCCGCAAAAAGGTGAGTATCCACCATTGAAAGCTCGTCAACGATAACCGCATCAGCTTCAAGGGGATTTTCTATATTACGGGTGAAAATCTGTCTGTCACCCTCTGTCCATTCTGTTTCGAGAAGTCGGTGAATGGTTTTCGCCTGTCTGCCCGTTACCTCGCTCATTCGCATTGCGGCTCTGCCTGTAGGTGCCGCCAGAAGCACTCTCAGCTTTCGTTTTTCAAAGATAGAGAGTATGCCGTTGAGGGTGGTGGTTTTACCTGTGCCGGGGCCGCCTGTGAGCACAAGCAGACCCTTTGTTACAGCAGTGGTTATGGCAAGCTTCTGCTTTTCCTCAAACTCGATGCCTTTGTCTTTTTCGATGTTTTCTATATCTTTTTCAAGGGCTCTGCCTGAGGCGGGAGGAAAACGAAGCATTACCTTGATTCTGTCGGCTATGGCTTTTTCATCGTAATATTCATAGGGCAAAAACAGATAGCTCTTGTCATCGATGAAATCTTCAACGAGCTCCTTATCCTCAATAAGCTCATCGATTACAGTGCGCACCTCGTCGCATTCGATGCCTAAAAGCTCTGCTGCGGGAGCGATGATTTTAGCTCTGGGAAGGCAGGTGTGTCCGTTTCTGAGATTGTGCTTGAGTATATGAATAATACCTGCTCTCTGACGGAAAACGCCCTTGACCTGAGTGGGAAATGACATAGCAATCTCGTCAGCTCTTTCAAAGCGAAGTCCTACCTTGTCTGAGCAGAGTATATACGGATTTTCGGTTATTCTTTCTATGGCATTGCTGCCGTAAGCCTTATATGCGCTAAGACACTCACTGGAGTTCATATTGAATCTCTCAAGGGCAATGATAACCTCTCTTATGGCGAACTGACTCTTGAATTTTTCAGACATATCAAGAGCCTTGTCGCGGGAGATGCCTTTAATCTGCGCCAATTCCTCGGGGTGGTTTTCGAGCACATCAAAAGATTGCTCGCCGAAACGCTCGACGATTTTTCTTGCCGTTGAGGGGCCGATGCCTTTGATTGCACCGCCTGAGAGATAGCGGAGCATATCACCAGCAGTTTTCGGCAGAGTACGCTCACACTTGTCAGCCTTGAACTGTCTGCCGAAAGAGGGGTGGTTGACCCAATAACCCATAAGTCTGACTTTTTCACCGACACATATAGTAGGCATAATGCCCACGGCAGTAACAAGCTTACCCTGATCATTCAGGTCTACAACACTGTAGCCGTTTTCAGGGTTGGAATAAACAATATTCTCAATGTTACCTTCAATTAAAATTTCTTCGTTCATAAGTCAGTCCTTTAATTTTTATCTAAGCTTCATTATACTACAAAAGCCTATACTATTTCAATCATTATCGGAGTTTATTTTATATAAAAAGCGAAGCTCTGAGGCACTTATAAAGTGTACCGTGCCCATATCAGCAGTAATGAGCTGACAGCGAAGTCTGATATGATTTGAAAAGCCACTGTCAACAACATAGATTTCTCTTTTGCCGAAAGGTCTGTATTCACTCAGTAGCATTGCAGTATATACCTTATCGGGAAGATATTCCTCATTCTCAAAGTGAAAAATCACCGTGTAGATATTCTGCGAGTTCCTCTCGCACATAAAATGCTTATAGAGCCTTTCTGTAACATAATAAAGACCGCACAGAGCGAGTATTGTGCCGAGGGCACAAAGAATGGACTCTGCCATAAAATCACCTCACTATATTTTACTCGTCGGAAGAAAATCAGTGATGAAATCATAAAAAGATATACAAAAGAATATACATTAGGTGAAGAAACAATAAGGAGATGTATATTCATGGATTTTGAACTTAAGAAACAAATGCTTGTCTCGGATGAGCTGTGGCAGGAGATTGCCGCACAGCAGAATATTGAAACACAGATAACACTTCCCGATTACTGCGGTGATATCAAAAAGATACTCCGATGCATTCTTCAGCCTGGCATAACAAACTTATCTTATTCAGGCGACAGAGTGACAGCAACGGGTAAGGTGAGCCTCAGACTTATTTATGTCAACGACAAGGATAAAATCGATTGCTATGAGGGCAGTGAGGATTTGTCAGCTTCGGCGGTGGTGAAGGATCTGCCCGAAAACCCTGTTTTGTGCGCTGAAGCAAAAACAAACTATGTCAACTGCAGGGCAACAAGTCAGAGAAAAATAAGCGTTGAGGGCAGTGTGGCGGTTATATTCAGAGCTTATGCAGCTAAGCAGACAGAACTTCTGGCAGATGCTCAGGGCAAGGGTGTGCAGTGCCGTAAAAAGCAGGTGCATTATGAAAATCTCATCTGCCGTAAGGAAAAAATCTTCGACCTTGGCGAAACTGCAAAAATACCCCAGGGGAAGGCTACCGTCGGCAAAATTCTCAATGTGACATCAAGAGCTGCCCTGCAATCGAAAAAGGCTGTTGCCGACAAGCTTCTTATCAAAGGTGACCTTTATACGGAAATACTGTATCTGAGTGAAAGCGACGAGGGTAAGACCGAGAAGCTAACACACTCGATGCCCATAAGTCAGATTATAGATATTCCCGGCATTGACGAAAACAGCCCCTGTAGCGTTGTGCTCGATGTAAAGCAGGTGAATGTGCAAAAAAAAGCTGACTCCTCATCTCAGGGCTCGCTTGCGGAAATTGCGGCAAAATGCAGTGCTATGGTCAGATGCTGCCGAGGGGACTCTGCCGAGGTTATAGACGATTGCTACAGTACCGACTATGATGTGGGGGCTGACTTTATAATTCAGGAGTTCTCTTTTCCCGTACACACCGTAGACGAGCAGAAAACATCTGTGTGCAATATCGATATGCCTTCGGATGTTTCTGCCGTGCTTGATATATGGTGTTCTGAGCTTACACACAAAATAAAAGTCAAGAACGACAAGGTGACAGCTGATTGCAGGGCGGTTTTAGGTGTACTCTATCTTGACAGCAAAGGCAGTGCCTGCTTTGCCGAAAAGGAAACAGATTTTGAAATAAGCTGTAAGCTCAAGGAAAGCTACGAAAATCTTAAATGTGACTGCCGATTACAGATGAGAGATATTGAATGGAAGATTACCGCAAAGGATAAGCTTGAAGTGAAACTTAAAACAGGTGTACTATGTCAGGTGAATGCCTGCGAGAGTGCGAGAATAGTTAAAGATATAAAGGTCTCTCAGGAAAAGAAAGACCGTGATGATGCGGCACTGACTTTATATTTCGGCAATGCAGGTGAAAGCCTATGGGAAATTGCAAAAAAATATAACACCACCCGAGAAGCGATTCGAAGCGAAAACGCTATTGACGGTGATGTTACGGTGAAAGACGGAATGTTGCTTATTCCCTGTATTTAAATTAACACAATAAGGCAGATTGTTGCAATTATCTGCATTATAATAATAAGAGGCAGACCTATCATAAATCTTTTATGAAGAGTCTTATGTCTTATAAGGCGCATAGTCAGATATTCGCTGAGGGCGCCTCCTATTGCAGCTAAGGTGAAAAGAGTTGCCTCGCTGATGCGGAAAGCCCCTTTCTTAGCCTTATATTTGTCTATAGCTGTTACAACAGCGGTAATGAGAGAGACGGCAAGAAAATAAATTATAAAGGGCAGATACTGCTTCATTATTTTCTCTCAAGGCTTTCAAGGTCTTTTTCTGTCATATAGACCAGAGTGCCGTTCTTTCTCTCTTTATAATAATTATCTGCAACCTTATATACTGCCGCACACATAGGGCAGACGGCAACTGCCATTTTCTGCTTTTCGGGGAAAAGCTTGCCGACGGTTGATTTGTCTTCGGCACCGAAAAGTCTCATGCCTACAGTTTTACCGCAAGAGGGGCAAATGACAGGGTTTGATATATCTTCATCAGTTACATTGAGTTTGTTTATTGTCGGAATAGCCATAATTAATCCTCCGTTATGTCTTCTAAGATATATTTTAGTGTCTTTTGCCCTTTGTGTCAAGTATATTTTATATGGGGAGTGAAAAGTCTGTGATTAAAAAGCTTGTATATATAATTCTGCTGATAGTCGGCTGTCTTATGCTTGCGGCCTGCGGTCTTCACTCCGATGAGGATAATCCCACCCTCGACATTCACGAGGACGCCGCCTTTGACGGCAAGCTTGATGATACCACCAAGGCGATGAATGACGAGGATTCTTTTATTTTTACCTGGCTTACCTACAGCGAGCTTCAGGTGAAAGAAATTACAAAAAAACAGCAGGACTATGAAAAATATATAGAGTCTCTTTTTGAGAATATGAAAAAAATATTCGTTACGGATTGCTTTGTGCAGGTAAGACCCTTTGCCGATTCGGTGTATCCGTCAAAGTATTATCCACTGAGCGTTTATGCTGAAAAGGCCGAGGGCTTCGATGTGCTTGCGAGTATAATAGCAACTGCAGAAAAATACGGCATTGACATTCACGCGTGGATAAATCCGTACCGCATAAGCTACGTTCAGCTGTCTGACGGCAGTGTATGGCTCGAGGATTACAAGAACCATATTATGACTCTCTCTTCGGGTACATATTTTATACCATCGTCACTAAAAGTGCAGAGGCTGATTCTTTCGGGTGTCAGTGAGCTGATGGCAAAATACAATATTAAAGGTATACATATAGATGACTATTTTTACCCCGAGGATATAACAGACGAAGATGAAAAGGACTACGGCAGATATAAAAAGGATGGCGGTAAAAAGGAAATCTCAGCCTGGAGGCGTGAAAATGTCAACAGTCTTGTGTCTGCAATTTATTCGAAAGTCAAATCCTTCGGTGAGGACAAGGTGTTTTCCGTAAGCCCTGCAGGCAATATAGATAAAAACTACAATCAGCTTAATGCCGATGTTTATTCCTGGTGCAAGGGCGGTTACTGTGATATAATTCTGCCGCAGATATATTTCGGCTTTGACAATCAGACTCTGCCTTTTGACAGCTGTCTTGACAGATGGCTGAGCATAACAGACAGTGAAAGGGTAACTGTATTGCCAGGTCTGGCTTTATATAAATGCGGTAAGGAAGACGATTTCGCAGGTACGGGAAAAGACGAATGGAAGAAACACAGTGATATCATTTCCCGACAGGTGAAATATCTCAGAGATAAAAACTGCAAGGGCTTTGCTCTTTACAGCAGCTCATATATTAATTTTTATGAAAAATTTATAGCAGATGAGTTAAATAATTTAAAAAGTGTGCTATAATAAAAAGCAATCTGAAAAATCAAGCCAAGGATGACGAAATGAAAAAAGTAAGAAACATAATTATAATAGCAATCATAATAACTGCGGTGGCAATCGCAGGTTTTCTTGCTGTAAAATTTATGGGAAACGGCGAAGCTGAATATGTTTTTGCCACAGAAAAGACCTATGGGACTTTGGCGGAAATGTATCTCGATAACCTCATTGATTCCGTATCTCCCGACGGCTCCGTAGCAGTGTCTCCCAAAGAGAAAATTCTTATAACGGTAGTAGCCTATTCAAAAGCTCAGGTTACTGTAAGAGTCGGTACAAAGCGCTATGAAGCAAAGCCTGCCGACAGTGAGACTGAGGGATATACTGCATTCACCGTAAAGGTTGCTATGCCTAAAACAAGAGAAGAGATAGAGTCCGTCGGCACTATCTCCGTTACTGCTATATGCGGTGAGAGTTCTATGCAGCTTTCGGGTGCGGCAGTGTACCCTGCCGAAGAAATGACGGCTACTACCGAAGCACAGAGCACCACTACTCTTTCAGCAGGTAACTATGTGCCCGATTTGCCCGATGACGCCTATGAATACACAACCTTACCCGTAACGGGCAATCAGACAGCACCCACAACAACACCTCATATTCAAAATGATTTCACAGGCAATCAGATGTGTATTGTAACAAAAAGCTTTGCCGATACCTGGCCTCTTATCGCAGGTGATGATACATATGTGCCTTACTATACGCCTCTTATCAACGGCACTCTTGACTATGTGACAGCGGCAAGCGAAGCTTATAACGAAGACGACAATGAGATGGTTTATTTCTATGAGCTGTCTTCAGGCAGAAAGGTTAAGCGTGACAGCGTTCAACTTATCCCTCAGCAGAATCTTGCATCAAATAATGTTTCGGTGGTTTCTTCGGCAGGGTACGGCGGAGCTCTGACAATAAAATTCAAGACCGATTGGAAGGTACCCTATGCCTTCACCTACGGCCCGCAAAATTATTACTCGGCTATGGGTAAAAAATACCACGTTACAGGATTCACGGCAAATTATCTTCAGCTGACCTTTTATCATACAACATCTGCCTCGGGCAATGTTGATGTAAGCGGTAGCGATGTTATTTCGGGTGCACAGTGGAATGTTTCGGGAAATACCGCAACTCTGACTATGCCCTTGCGATTTGCGGGTCAGTATTACGGCTATAGTGTTGAATATGATCAGAACGGATATTTCAGCTTTACCATTCACAATAAACCTGCTACTCTTCGTGGTAGTGTCATTCTGCTTGACCCCGGTCATGGTGGCAACGACCCGGGTGCCCTCGGTCTCGGTGGGGGAGTGTATGAAAGCAATGTCAACTACGCCCTGGCTTATTACACCAAGCTTGCTCTTGAAGCCAAAGGCGCAACAGTCTATATGACAAGAGGCGGAGACAGTACTGTTGAGCTTGAAGAAAGAAAAGCTATGGTACGCTCGCTAAAACCCGATTTATTTGTGTCAATTCACTGTAACGGCAGTACGGATAAATCCAAAATCGGCACATCGGTTTATTACTATAAGCCCTTTTCATATAAGCTTGCAAGCAGTATATACAATCAGCTTCTTTCTGAGTTCAAAAACAATCTCTACTACGGTCAGAGCAATCTCTACGACAGCCTTGCCGACGGCACGGCATACTATCCCTTCAGTGTTGCAAGACTCGAAGACTGTCCTTCGGTATTGGTTGAGACGGGATATATCACCAACGACAGCGAGTGTATGAAGCTTATCGATGCAGGTAATCAGCAAAAGCTTGCCAATGCTATTGCAAACGGTATTGAGCAGTCTCTCATTTAAAAACATAAAAGCAGACCGATTACTCCGGGTATTCCGAAAAAAGAACTGACGGATAGGGTTATGTAGTTAAGGGCAATGCTCACTCCCGTAACAGACGACAGCAGATTTACGGCAAAAAGTGAGCCGACGCCTGAAAGAGCAGTTAATATGATATAGCCGAAAAAGTGTCCTGATTTAATCAGTGCGACGAGCATAATCAGTGCGCTCAGGCAAACAGCAACAATCATAGCGGTCATTGAAAATACCTCCCGAAATTTTATTGACAGTATCGATAATAAATAATATAATAAAACTCAAGGATTTATGATAAGGAGATTTTCACTATGAAAATTTTAAAGCTTTCACCTACAATCAAAGACTATATCTGGGGCGGTACCCGTCTGACTAAGGAATTTGAGATGGTATCCTTTACCGACAGACAGGCTGAAGCTTGGGTGCTTTCCTGCCACGGTGACGGCGAATGTACAATAGAAAACACCGACTTCAAGGGCAGAACTCTCAGCGATGTGCTCAGCAATGAGGGTAAAGACTACCTCGGCACAAACTGTAAAAAATATGAAAACTTCCCCATACTTATAAAACTCATCGATGCTAAAGACAACCTCTCCGTTCAGGTGCATCCCGACGACGAATATGCACTAAGAGTTGAGGGTGAGTACGGCAAGACCGAGGCGTGGTATATAATGGACTGCGACGATGATGCAGAAATTATCTACGGCTTCAAAAGTGATATCACCAAAGAGGAATTCAGAAAGAGCATTGAAGAAAACACCCTCACCGACTATGTCAACAGAGTCAAGGTTAAAAAGGGCGATATATTCTTTATTCAGGCAGGTACTCTTCACGCTATCTGCAAGGGTATTCTCTTAGCTGAGGTTCAGCAGAATTCCAACACCACCTACCGTGTTTATGACTACGGCAGATTGCAAAACGGCAAGCCCCGCGAGCTTCACGTTGAAAAAGCACTCGATGTCACTTCAACCAAGGCTCTTGATGCTTCGGGCAAACCTATGGGCGAGACTGTTGACAAAGGAGATTACAAAGAGACTCTTCTTACAGAGTGCGATATTTTCTCAATGAAGAGACTTGATGTTATCGAAAAGGCAGAAGTTATCGCTGACGAAAAATCATTTGTATCCCTTGTGGCTCTTGACGGCAACGGTGTTGTGATGCACGAAGATACCTGCGTGACTCTTTATAAGGGCGAAAGCTTATTTATTCCTGCAGGCTTTGGCAAGGTTGAAATTTTAGGTGCAGTGACAGTGCTGGAATCAAGAGTAAACTGAAGAATAACAAGCAGTACGACAATTATGAAAAAAGTGTCGTATTGCTTTTTTATAAATTTTCTTAATTGACAAATTCAGGAAAATAGTGTAAAATAAGGTGATTTAATTTATAGGAGGATTTTATATGAAAAAAATTATTTCCGTACTGCTAACATTGCTTATGCTTTTCAGCATCTGTTCAACAGCTGTTTTTGCAATAGGTGATATAGGCACAGAAACCAGCACAATTCAGGTTCACTCAAGCAGAAGTCAGGTGCCTGTCATCAGAATTTTAGGCGATGGTGAGCCTCTTTACAACGAAAAACAAGAAAAGATTTATCACATCAGATCTATGACCTTTAACAGTTCATCAGATGATGACGACGATTCAGACATTCTCGGTTCAGTAGCAAATGTTCTGTTACCTTTCCTTATTGACGGTCTTCTCAAGGATGAATGGGACGCCTATTATGAAAATCTCCAGAAAGAGCTTTCTGAAATTTTCAGCGAAATAATACTTAATAATAACGGTGAAGTTTCAAACGGCACAGGCATTTCACAGGCTAGAAAAGACGAAATGGCAGGATATCTGACAAGAGATGCAAAAGTAGGAAAAGGTTATTACGGTATTAATGACTATCGTTTCTGGTATGACTGGCGTCTCGATCCTATTTATACAGCAGGACTTCTCAATGATTACATTGAGAAAGTAAAGATAGCTTCAGGCTGTGATAAAGTTTCAATTATGGCAAGCTGCCTCGGTACTATTGTTACCACTACATATATCAAATTATACGGCACTGACGATTTATATGGTGTAGGCTTTACCGGCAGTGTGTCAGGTGGCGCAGAAGCTCTCAGTGAAGCAATCAGCGGTAAGTTTGATATCGACGGTTATGCCATTAGCAGAACTCTTATTGACAGTGACTATGTAGGTGAATTTAATGTTGATAAATTCATCACTTCATCAATCGAGCTTTTAACAGCTGCAGGCGTTTTCAAATATCTTGAAGAAGGAGTAAAAGAAACTCTTTATGCTAAGCTTGTTGAGGGTGTTACATCAGCTCTTGCTCTTTCAACACTCTTTACTTTCCCTGTTTATTGGGCAGCTGTTTCACCCGAAGATTACGATGATGCTCTCAATTATGTTTTCGGTCCTGAGGGCAGTGAAAAGAGAACAACCTATGCAGGTCTTATCGAAAAGATTGAAAACTACAACGATACAGTACGCGTAAACTATGATGAAATTATCAAGAGCATAGGCGAAAACGGTGTAAAATTCGGTGCAGTATCAAAATACGGCTTCCAGATTCTTCCTATCTGTCAGTCCTATGATGTTGTTTCAGACCAGTTCGTTTCAGTAAATCACTCATCATTTGGTGCAACAACATCAACAATCTTCGATACGCTCACAGATGATTATATTGCTTCACGCGTAGAAGCAGGCTTTGCAGATTATATATCACCCGATAAGAAGGTAGACGCTTCAACCTGCATTTATCCTGAATCAACCTGGTTTATGAAGAATGTAAGCCACTCAGAATATACAACATTTGAGCGCAAGCTTCTTTATGATGTAATCACAGCTCCCGGTGATAAAGTAATTACCTGCGGTGACACAGTTAACGGCCTTACATATTCACGTTTCCTCGTTTACGATTACGAAACAGATATTATGGCTACAATGACAGAAGAAAACTGTAACACAGAAAATTGGGTAGCCGACGAAAAAAATGAAGAGCCTCAGGGTCCTCTTGCAAGAGTATTTGTATTCCTCAAAGCATTCTTCAACTGGCTTATTGATTTATTCAACTTCACAAAGAAATAAGATGACAAGGCAGTAACTTCGGTTACTGCCTTTTAAACTGCTATTGTCTTTGTACCCTGCCGAAAAAAGAAGGAGAGAGAAAAAAGATATGGACAACCTCTTTTGGCGGTGATATTATGATTAGACAAAAGATCTGCGGGGCGGGGTGAGATTCCCCACCGGTGGTAAAGCCCACGAGCCATTATGGTTGATTCGGTGAAATTCCGAAGCCGACGGTACAGTCCGGATGAAAGAAGAGGTAATATCTGTTTATTACTGCACCCCCGCATTTTTATATGTGGGGGATTTTTATCTGAGGTGAGAAAATATGAAAAATCAGAATGTGCACAAAATTACAATCACAGCAATAATGGGTGCTATCGGCTTTATTCTTATGATGCTTGAGTTTCCACTGTCGTTTATTATACCCTCATTTATCAAGTTCGATTTCTCAGAGCTCCCTGCACTTATAACAGGATTTGCAATCGGTCCCTGGTGGGGTGTATTGGTGTGCCTTATTAAAAATGTGCTTCATCTGTTTGTTGGCTCAACGGCAGGTGTAGGGGAGCTTTCAAACTTTGTTCTCGGCGCAATTTTTGTTTTTGCCGCAAGTGCGGTGTATGAAAAGAAAAAGACCAGAGCAGGTGCTCTTATCGGCTCTCTTGTGGGTGCCGTGCTGATGGCGGTTATAAGCTTAGCAACAAACTACTTCTTTGTTTATCCGATTTATGCGAAGATGCTTATTCCTATGGACGCAATCATTTCTATGTATTCGGATATTCTCCCCAAGGCTGATACTCTTATTGAAGCTCTGCTTATTTTTAATCTGCCCTTTAACCTTGCAAAAGGACTTATAGATGCGGCAATATGCTTTATGGTTTACAAAAAACTTTCACCTATACTCAAAAACACTAAAAAATAACAGTTGACAAACGCAAATAAAACTGTTATAATACCTAACGCAAAAATGAATACTTCCTTATTAAGAGCAGCTGAGGGAACAGGCCCGTTGAAGCTCGGCAACCTACATTTGCAAGGTGCTAAATCCTGCGGTTTGACCGGAAGATAAGGCTTTATATCTGCGGTCGAATGCGGCCGCAGTTTTTTATTGTAAGGAACAGTTGCAGTAAAACAAATAATTTTAATATAAAGGAGTAACTAAAATGGCAAGATTTCTTTTCACATCCGAATCAGTAACAGAAGGTCATCCCGATAAAATCTGTGACCAGATTTCAGACGCGGTTCTCGACGATATTTATGCTCACGACCCCCAGGCTCGTGTTGCTTGCGAAACAACAGTAACAACAGGTCAGATTCTTGTTATGGGTGAAATAAGCTCGACATATAAGCCTGATGTAGCTAAGATTGCAAGAAAGGTAGTTTGCGACATCGGTTACGATGACGGTGCTAAGGGCTTTGACGGCAACGCTTGTGCAGTGCTTGTTGCTCTTGACGAGCAGTCACCTGACATCGCTATGGGTGTTGATAAATCACTCGAGCTCAAAGACGGCGAAGACGATATCTACAACCTCCATGGCGCAGGCGACCAGGGTATGATGTTCGGCTTTGCTTGTGACGAAACTCCCGAGCTTATGCCTCTTCCCATCTCTCTTGCACACAAGCTTTCAAAGAAGCTTACAGAAGTACGCAAAAACGGCACACTCGCATATCTCAGAGCAGACGGTAAGAGCCAGGTAACAGTACAGTACGACGAAAACGGTAAGCCCGAAAGCGTAACTGCAGTAGTTGTATCATCACAGCACAGCGCAGATGTAGAGCTTGCTCAGATAAGAGAAGATATCAAGAAGTATGTAATTGAGCCCGTTATCCCTGCTGAATTTATGACAGCAGACACAAAGATTTTCGTTAACCCCACAGGCCGTTTCGTAACAGGCGGTCCTCAGGGCGACAGCGGTCTTACAGGCAGAAAGATTATTGTTGATACCTACGGCGGTTACTCACGCCACGGCGGCGGTGCCTTCTCAGGTAAGGACCCCACAAAGGTAGATAGAAGTGCCGCTTATGCTGCAAGATATGTTGCTAAGAATATCGTTGCTGCAGATCTTGCTTCAAAGTGCGAGGTTCAGCTTGCATATGCTATCGGTGTTGCTAAGCCCGTATCAGTTATGGTTGATACTTTCGGCACAGGCACAATCAGCGACGACAAGATCAGCGAAATCGTAAACAAGGTGTTTGACCTTCGTCCTGCTGCTATTATTGACACTCTCAAGCTCAGAGCTCCCATTTACCGTCAGCTTGCTGCTTACGGTCACGTGGGCAGAGAAGACCTTGATGTTCAGTGGGAAAAGACTGACAAGGTTGACGCTATCAAGGCACTTGTATAATCAAACTGCATCTTTAATCCACCCGTACTTTTACGGGTGGATTTTTAGCGTGTGCTGACTGGTACACGGCGGCTCCGCTGCCGAACGCAGTTCGGCGCGAGGATGCCCCAAGGGCATCCTCGGCCCACACCTTGCGGGTGCGGGCGCGGAGCCGCCTCACCGCTCATCTTCCCTTTACCAAATAATTACAAAAATGTAAGATTCATTGACTTCATATAGAAAATAATTTATAATTAAATTAACTGTTAATCAGGAGGATTTTTTATGAAGAAAATTACGAAGCTTTTGTCATTACTGCTTGCTTGCGTTATAGCTTTCAGTACTGTTTCAATGGCTGCAGAAAATGTCGCAGAAGAAACAACTGCTACTCAGGAGGAAGCAACAACTCGGGTTGAAGAGACTACAACTCAGGCTGAAGAAACAACAACTGCTCAGGAGGAAACCACCAAGGTTGAAGAACCTGAAACAACCGTTCCCGAAGAGGAGACTACTGCGGATCCCGAGGAAGAAACTACAACCACACCCGAAGAAGAAACGACAGAGAAGGCAGAGATAGCTTTACCGAAAGTCCCCGAAAGATTTGATGCCGATTATTGGTACGATTCAAAAATTCTCTTTTCATGGAGTAGTGTAGAAGAAGCAGACGGATACGCTCTTTATCAGAAAATGAAGGGTGACTGGGTGTTGATAGCTGAGCCTGAATCAAGCACATTTAATATGGGCGGTTTCATTTTTAACAGCATATACGATTTTGCTATGAAATCTTATATTGAAGTTGACGGTGTAAAGTATTATTCAGAAGATCAGGTAGAATGCTCCGTAAAGACAAGTCCGTATATCGGACAGCTCATGCCCAGACTTGAAAGCACAAAAGAGGGTATGAGGGTATATTGGTATGTGGCTGACGGCTTGTCAGGATGCCGCGTATACATAGAAAAAAACAATAAATGGGTTAAGCTCGCATCGGTTCCGACCAACGGCGAAGAAATACAGGAATATATTTATAAAGATGTAAAGGTTGGAGAATCATACACCTTTGCAATTAAACCTTATGCAAAAGGTACGGAAGGAACCGTATTCGGTATGCTTCTTGATGTTACGGGTACCCATAAGGATTTCACCAAAGCCGAGATAAAATCAAAGTCTGCTACCAGCTCATCGGTAACTCTTAAGTGGGGTGCCATTGACGGCGCAAGCGGTTACAGAGTATATGTTTATAAAGACGGCAAGTGGAAGTATTATACGGGCATCAAGACTGAAACTTACACTGTAAAAGACCTTAAGGATGCAACAAAGTATAAGTTTAAAATAAGAGCATACTTCAAAGGCAGCGGTAAAACAACATGGGGCGCTTACAGTGATGAGGTAAGCGTTACAACTAAGGGTAAGACAGTTAAAGCAAGCAGAATAAGCAAGCTCAAGAAATACTTCACCGACGGTGATTGGAGCGTTAAAATTACAGGTCTTGATGATGGTGTTTACGGCAAGCTCGATTACACTTTTGCTGTAAAAGGTCAAAAGATTTTTGCAAGATATGATTATAAAAACAACAAAAATATAAGAGATTTCGAATATCTTATTGATTTTAAAACAGAAACCGTCAATGTTATATTTGACGACAATAAAACCTATGTTGTTTTAAAGGAAGAAGAGGCAGAGGCTGCAGCATACAGTATTGTAATGATGGGTGCAATTCTTGATATGTCCTCAGCAAAAGGAGTTACAGCAAAAACCACCACATATTCGGGCAAGAGAGCTGTTGCTGAAATTTACACTGATAAAGATCTCGAAACCAAGAAAACCTACTATTTTGTAAATGATAAAATCAAAGCTCTGAAACTCACCTATGCAGACGGAAGTACAGAGACCTTCAAGATAAGCAAAATCAATGATACGCCGTCTTCGTCAGTGTTTAAAATTCCTTCAGGCTACAAAAGAGCTTTCTTCTAATAAAATCAAGCGCCGTACTCTGAAAGAGTACGGCGCTTTAATCCCGTTAAGGGTATTGTCTTTTCAGGACAGAAGTGATAAACTGTATTTATAATAATTCAGTTAGGGGATAGGTTATGAAAAAAGCATTATCATTTATTCTTGTTACAGTTTTAATGTGAAATTTTAATAATTTATAATGGACGTATTCCTTCTTTATGTAGTAAAATAAAACATAAAGGAGGATTTTTATTATGAAGAAAACAATAACAACAATTTTTATTGCACTTTTGATTTTTGGCTTTGTATTTTCGGCATCTGCTAAAATTTATACCACACACGAGGCTAACGAGAAGTTGTCAGAGTTTATTTATGGTGAAAGCTCTGAGATTAACGGTGCGATTATCGATTACTACTATTTTTCACCGGTAAAAGAAAATGACAGAACAAAATATCCTCTTGTTATATGGTTTCACGGTATGGGTGACGGCAAAAGCCCCGGTGCCCAGCTGACTGCTTCAAATATAGCCGCATGGGCAACAGAGGATTATCAGAGACGTTTTACAGGAACGGGTGGTGCTTTTATCATAGCTCCTCGTTCTGCAGAAGGCCAGGCAGTATGGAACGATTCATTGATTTACATAGTAAGAGCGACAATCGATGAATTCATAGCAAATAACCGCGATAATATTGATATCAGCCGTATCTATGTAGGCGGTTACTCGATGGGCGGTAAAATGACACTTAAAATGCTTTCTGCATATCCTGAAATGTTCGCTGCGGGATTTCCAATCTGTCCTGCGTGGGTGCCCGGTGAAGAAGTAACTGCTTGTTTTAAAGAAGTGCCGATTTGGCTTACAAGCGGAGCCCAGGACCCTCTTGTAAACTATTTTGCTTTTGCTTCAACTACCTGGAACAATATTATTTCACAGAGCAATGTTGCTGAAATCAGCAGATTTTCAACTCTTACATCTACACTTTATCCTGATGGCAATCGTGCCTACAGTGCACACCTTTCCTGGTTCAGTGTCAACAACGATATGTTCTCAAGTGACAACGGCGATTATCCGAAAATGAAAACAGTCAACGGCAACGGTGAAAAGGTTATATTGCAATATCCTGAGGGCATGATTTCCTGGTTATCAGGCTTTGAGAGTGATTATGACGGCTCACCTGCAACCGATGGCGGCAACAAGCAGGCATATACAGGCTTTGCGCTTTCTTTTTTCGGATTTATAAAGGCATTTTTCCAAAATCTTGCCGGCTACATTAAGCTTCTTTTTATCTGATAATATACATAAAAATGACCCGCGTTCATTGGTGTGAACGCAGGTCTGATTTTTTTATAAGCGAATATCAGCGACGATGGGGTAGTGGTCTGAGGGATATATGCCCTGAACTGTGTCGCGGATGATTTTGTAGGTGTCAACCTTAAGCTCTTTTGAAGTAAAGATAAAGTCGATAGCACCGGGACCTTTATGACTCTCTTCTGCTTTGTTGCCGTAGCTTGTAAATGTACGGCCGTCATCACTGTTTTCAGCAACCTTTTTAGTGTCATTAAAGCTTTCCTGAGCAACAGCATAAACCTGACTGTCTTCGTAAGCGTTGAAGTCGCCGGTCATAATAATCGGTGAACCGTTGGCAACCTTGTTGACACAATCGATAAGTACCTTCATCTGTGACTCTCTTGTGGTCTCAAGCACATGGTCGAGATGAGTGTTGATGTGAGTGTAGCGGCTGCCGGTTTCTTTGTCTTCGAGAAGAGCCCAGGAGGCTATTCTGTAGCAGGAACTGTCGAAGCTCTTTGTCCATCTCTTTTCGGGTGTTTCGCTGAGCCAGAAGGTGCCGCTGTCGATGAGGTTATACTTGTCTTTGAGATAGTAGATACTGCTGTATTCTGTAAAGGGACCGTAGTAGTCTCTTGCGGCGCCTACACAGGCATATTCATTAAGGTTAAAGGCGAATATTCTCTTCCAGCGCGGTGTGCATTCCTGAACACCGAAGGAGTCGGGCGCATACTGTCTGATGACCTCAACGGCAACCTTGCTGCGGTTGGTGATAGTCTGTTCACCGTCGTTTGCACAGCGCACATTGAAGGACATTACACGGGTGGCCTCATCGCTTTTTTCGGGCACATTCTGCATAATAATTTCATCAAATTTAACAGCACCGATCTGAGTGTAAATTCCGTAGGCGGCACAGCCTGCAAGTGCGAGGCAGACTATTACGCCGATAACAATTTTAAGCTTTTTCATAATAAGTCTCCTTTGGGTGTTTTTATAATAACAGTTTAACATTTTTTATCTTAAAATGCAATATCTCTTTTGTACTCTGCCGAAACATAATAAAACAAAGACGGCTTTTTGCCGTCTTTGTTCAGGTTTAATTCAATTAGTCGTGAAGCTGATTGACTTCATCCAGACTCTTTTGTCTGCGCTCTTCAAGAGACTTGACAATTTTCTTATGCTCCTTACCTGAAAGCTTGTAGAAGAACATAGGAATAATTGAGGTGAATGAGAAAAGACCGGGTAAGAGTGCGAAGAGATAAAGCAGACTCTTTTTAGCTTCAATAGGCATAAGCTCGGGGGTATCAGCAAACTGCTTGTAGCCAACAGCTATAAGTAAAAGGTTAGTGAAATAGGTTGTGCAGTTTGTGAGAATTCTCGACAGGGTACCCTTAACGGCACTGACGGTTGCCTCATTTCTTTCGCCAAAGCTGTATTCACCGTAGTCATATGCCGCCATCTGTATAAGTCCGGGAACGATGTTGTAGAAGCCGGTTGTGAGACCGTGAAGTGCGTACCAGAAAACAACATTGATGAAAATCTGCTGAGGTGTATGCTCTTCGTAGGGGAAGATTGACAGGAACATAGCAATATAGCAGAAGCCTGTACCGAGCTTCATAGCGATATAAAGAATTTTGTCGTCAACCCATTTGCGGATAATAGGAGCAAGGAAGAGTGAGATACCTGTTGTTACAAATGAAGCGAGAGATGCAAAAGACATCAGAGCTGCATAGTTACCGTCATTATATGTATAGGTGAACTCAAGGAATGTATCTCTGAAGAAGGTGATTTCAAACTGCTCTGTACTGAAGCAGGCGATAAACGCATAGGTCATACAGCCGTAGCCGATGCCGAAGCCGTGACCGAGAATTTCTGAAATCATATAAATCATAAGAGGCTTATTCTTGATAATTGTCTTATATACCTCTTTGAGCTTCGGTACTTCTTCTACAGGAGGATCTGTGATACGCTCTTTGGTTTCGATGATATTCCAGATTGAGAAGGGAATAGCCAGAAGAGTTACAACGCTGTAGCCCCAGAAATATCTCTGTGCATCTGACATATTGGGAAGAAGGAAGGGGAGGAATGCAGCAATATATGTACCTGTTGAGCCGATAGCTGAGCCGAGGATACTGTCGATTGATGCGATATAACCTCTTTCCAGATTGTTGGTGGTTCTTCTTGCATTAAGTGCAGTAAGAGCCGCATTATAGAAGGTGCTGAAAGCATCGTTGAGGAAGTAAAGCAGCACAAGATATGCAACCTTTAATGTGTCGCCTGCCTGCGGGAAAAAGTCTTTGATCGGCAGAGTCTGAAGAATAAGCACAAGATTGCAGGGGATGAGCATAATCATAAGCCAAGGCTTAAAGCGGCCCCATCTGCCGAAGCTGCGACGGTTTTTGTCAAGGAAGCTTGAAACAATAACGTCGTTTGCAATATCCCAGAAGCCGAGAATAAATACAATGGTACTATAGGTAGCGAAAGCACCTTCGCTGAGACCTAAGAAAGTTGATGCAACAAGACCACCGAAGAAGCCACTCATAGCAGAGCCGATTCTTGACATTGCAGAGCTGGCGCTGTATGCAGTATACTCTCTTAAGGTGAGCTTCTCGTTGACATCTGTTGCACGAGAGTTTTTAATAATCTTCATAAATTCACCCCAGATAAGATGTTATATTGACATTATATAATATAGTTTTAATAAAGTCAATTGAATGAAATCAACATATTTACACAATATGTACAGAATTGTTGATGTTTACATTTACAGTGGATGCAGTCTTGTCTTTTTCAGGTGAGAATGTCTTCATATAATTATTCATCAGCGTAGCGGTTTCATTATTCAATATTCATTAAAAAATCCGTTCAGTACTTAATGAACAATGAATGATGAATAATGAAAAATGAATAATACAAACAAAAAAAATCCGCCCACAATTGTGAACGGATTTTTGTTTGGAGCTGATAACCGGATTTGAACCGGTGACCTCATCCTTACCAAGGATGCACTCTACCGACTGAGCTATATCAGCATGCTGTCTGACAGCTTTGATATTATAACCTAAAAGACGGGCTTTGTCAATATCAATTTGAAAATAATTTCACGGTCTGTTTCATTCGGCAAGGTACTGCTCGAAAAGAGAGAAATCATTGCCGTCGTAAAGATAAAGATCAAAGGGCTTGTTGATTTCTCTGCACTTTTTGACTATATAATTGGTACCGCGGCTTTTGCCGTCCCAGAAAATTATCATCTTGTCGGCAAGGGAAATTATAAGGTCGTTTCTGATAAGGGGAGCACTTCTGCCGTAAAGGTCATATTCGGGCAGAATATCTGTAAGGAAAATATGGTGCTCGCGTGCAAAGTTTCTCGCTGAGGTATCGATGCCTATTGCACCGCCTGAAAATATCTCGGTGGTGTTGTCGGGGATGCACTTTTCGGGTATGTCTGCAGTGATGCTTCTTGAGCCGACTATAGCAATTTTCACTTGAGCACTTCCTTTTTCTTTATTTATGTGTTATTATATCACCCGAAAAAAACTCTTTCAAGGTAAAAATTAAAAGTTTTATTATTAATTACACACAAATTACACAAATTATATGTAAAATAGTCTTTGTAAGAACGAAAAAATAAAAGTCGGGTGAAATCATGTTTGATATTGTTGAAACGCTGGGTAATACTTATTATTATTCGGCATTTTCAAATGTCGGTGTATATAAACTGAATAGGTCTGAGGTTTTGCTCATAGATTCCTGCGACCATAAGAGAATGGTAAAGAGTCTTGACGGTATACTTGAAAAAAACGGTCTCAGAGTTAAAACTATAATAGATACTCATTGCCACGTTGATCATATTGCAGGCAATAAATTCTTTTATGATAAGTACGGCTGTGAGATTTTAGCTTCAAAAGGGGAGCAGGGCTTTATTGCATATCCTGACAGAGAGCCCCGCTTTTACTACAGCGGTATCAATACCGACAAAACAAGAAACCCTTTCTTTATCACTGAGCCCAGCGATGCAACGGTTATTACTGCCAAAAATACCCCCGAGGGCTTTGAGATTATACCTTTGCCGGGTCATTCCTTTGATATGATCGGTGTTCGTACTCCCGACGATGTTGTATTTCTCGCTGATGCAATTCTCTCCAAAAAGACCTGGGATGAATATAAGCTTCCCTTCTTTTACAGCGTAAACGAAAGTCTGCAAACTCTTAAGGATATTCAGAATATCAAGGCTAAGCTTTTTGTGCCTGCTCACGATGAGCCTCTCAGCGATATATGTGAGCTCGCCGAATATAATATTGAAAGTATGAAGCATAAAAAAGAGCTCATATACAGCTTATGCAGCGGTAAAAGCTTTGAGGAAATTTTCGCATTGGCCATAGACAAGCTCGACCTGAGGATTATGACCCCTAAATATCCTATGTATTCGGTTATGGTGAGAAACTTCCTGCAGAGTCTTGTGGAGGATGAAGCAATTAACACAACACTTGAAGATTCCGTGCTGATTTACCGCAGGGTATAAAAGATAAAATAATGTTTAAAGCAACTTTTTAAGATTTTTCAAAAAAAAGTTGCTTTTTTCTATTGACTTTTTTTAGCAGTAGTAGTATATTGATGATAGTGATTAGCACTCGTACATAAAGAGTGCTAAAACATAGCAAAGAAGGACGGTGAAACAATGGAAGTCGGCAAACGAAAAGAACTCATCCTCGCTGCGGTGGTAGAACACTATATCAGCACAGGCGAGCCCATCGGTTCAAAGATGCTTATGCAGACCCTTCCGATTTCTGTTTCATCGGCAACAATACGAAACGAAATGTCAGAACTTTCGGAAATGGGACTTCTGGAACAGCCTCACACCTCAGCAGGCAGAGTACCCTCGCAGAAAGGTTACAGATATTACATTGATAATCTGATGAACAGAGACACTCTCAGCGATGATGAGATGTTTATGATGAAAAACGAGCTTGAGCGCTCAATGGGCAGTCCTGATAAACTTCTTGAAAAGGCAGGCGAGATGCTCGCCAAGATGACAGGTTGCGCTGCACTTTCAACCACTCCCACAGATGAGGGCGCAGTTATAAAGCATATTGAACTCGTACCTGTCGGCACAAAAATCGCTATGGTGGTTATGATGACTTCGGGCGGTGTAATCAAAAACGGCATTTGCAAAACCGAAACTGAAATCACCCGAGATATGGTTGATACCTTCTATGACATAGTCAGAGAGTGCTTCATTGGCAAACCTGTCAGCGATGTCGGTACCGTAATGATTCAGACTCTGGTCGCATCTCTCGGTATGAATGCTCTTGCAATGTCACCGTTGTTTGTGGTGCTTGCTGATATAGCCAATCAGGCGCTTCAGGCTGAAATCAAGCTTGAGGGTGAGCAGAATCTTCTTCATCACAGAGAGTTCGGCAGTGACATTTACGATATGATGCAGTTCTTTGATGAAAAGGATAAGCTCGAAAGAGCAATCACCGACGGCGAAAATAAGGGCTTGCAGGTTATCATCGGCAAGGAAAACAAATACCGACAGCTTGAAAATTCAAGCATGATTATCGCAAGATACAATGTGGGCGGTCACGACGGCGGTGCAATCGGCATCATCGGCCCCACACGAATAAACTATGCTAAACTCATACCGAGTATAGAATATCTGACAGATCTTGTCGGAAAATTATTGACAGACACTTTGGAGGATGAATAATGGCAAATACAGATAAAGAACAAGAAGTAGTTGAGACTGCTGAGAACACTGCCGAAGAGACAGCTGATGCGGCAGAGAGCAAGACAGCTGAGCTTGAAAAAGAGCTTGCAGCTTCAAAGGAGGCTCACATCAGAACTCTTGCAGAATATGACAACTACAGAAAGCGCACAGCTAAAGAAAAAGAAAACACCTGGGTTGATGCTAAGGCAGTTTGTATTACTGAGCTTCTTCCTATGCTCGATAATTTTGACAGAGCCCTTGGTGTTACAGATTCAGATTTTGAGTCTTACAAAAAAGGCGTTGAGATGATTTATCAGGGCTTCTGCGAAACACTTAAGAAACTGGGTGTTGAAGCTTTCGGCGAAGAGGGCGATGAATTCGATCCTAACTTCCACAGCGCAGTGATGCATGTTGATGATGAGTCTCTCGGCGAAAATGTACTCGCTCAGGTATTCTCAAAGGGATACAAGCTCGGCGAGAAGGTGTTAAGACCTGCAATGGTTAAAGTTGCTAATTAAAGCGAATAGCTTTTAAAATAAACATACAATAATAAAAAGAAAACAAATTCAATTACATTTTGGAGGTAAATATTATGGCAAAGATTATCGGTATCGACTTAGGTACAACAAACTCATGTGTAGCAGTTATTGAAGGCGGCGAAAGCGTAGTTATCGCTAACGCAGAAGGCGCAAGAACAACTCCCTCAGTAGTAGCTTTTTCAAAGACGGGCGAAAGAATGGTAGGTCAGGTTGCTAAGCGTCAGGCTGTTACAAACCCCGATAGAACAATCGCATCAATCAAGAGACAGATGGGCTCAAACTATCACGTTTCAATCGACGGCAAAAACTATACTCCTCAGGAAATCTCAGCTATGATTCTTCAGAAGCTCAAGAGCGATGCTGAAGCTTATCTCGGCGATACAGTAACAGAGGCAGTTATCACAGTTCCTGCATACTTCACAGACGCTCAGCGTCAGGCAACAAAGGACGCAGGTAAGATTGCAGGTCTTGAAGTTAAGAGAATCATCAACGAGCCCACAGCTGCAGCTCTCGCTTACGGTATCGACAAGGAAGCTGACCAGAAGGTTATGGTTTATGACCTTGGTGGTGGTACATTCGACGTATCAATCATCGAAATGGGCGACGGTGTTCAGGAAGTACTTGCAACTGCAGGTAACAACCGTCTCGGCGGTGACGACTTCGACCAGAGAATTATCGACTGGCTTGTTGCAGGCTTCAAGGCTGAGCAGGGTGTAGACCTTCGCGGTGACAAGATGGCTATGCAGAGACTTAAGGAAGCTGCAGAAAA
>JAGBSR010000053.1 GCA_017631745.1 Clostridia bacterium
GAATTATGAATGGCGATAAAATTAAGGCGAGTAGGTTAATTCCTGCTCGCCTTTTTAATTTGATGTTCTTTTGCTTGTGGTGGGATTCCGTCCCACACCCTGCAAACTTTGGTAAAAGTTTGACAAAACTTTAGTTATTTAACTGAATTTATATGTTTTGCCTTTTTCAGTCATAAATCTGGTCACACCATTATCAAAGCTTGTCTCAACCTCATTGCCATCTTCATCATAAACAATCATAACCTTGCCGTCATATTTGAGAGCACATTCTCCGCCAAGATTTGACTTAACAGATGCATCCTTGAGTCTGCTGTCCTTCCACTTGAGAGAAATCTCGAAGTTGCCTCTTGACATAAGACCGCTGATTTCACCGTTTACCCAGCTTGCGGGCAGTGCAGGAAGCACCTGAATATAACCGCCGTGGCTCTGCACAAGCATTTCGCAAATGCCTGCAAGCAAACCGAAATTGCCGTCAATCTGGAAGGGAGGATGTGTGCCAAAGAGATTTTTGAGGATAGTTGATTTGATAATCTGCTCAACGATTTCGTCACAGTCATTGCCCTTGTGAAGTCGCGCATAGCTGAGAAGTCTTATTGCAAGACCCCAGCCTGTGCTTTTCTTGCCTCTGTCCTTAAGAGTGGTAAGAGCCGCATTGGCGAGCTTTTCATCGTCAGGAGTAATCTGTCTGAAGGGATAAAGTGACAGCAGATGTGAGATGTGTCTGTGCTTTCTCTGCACAGCCTGATTATAAAAGCCTCGCATAAAGAAGCTGTCTTCGTCGTACCATTCCTTAATCTGACCCCACTTGCCTATGTGCAGAGGCTTAAGGCGTACTATCTGTGACTTGACGGTTTCGATGATTTCGTCATTGACCTCATCGCCATAACCTGCGTTTTTCAGGTGTTCTGCCGCTGAAAGCAGGTCATCGTAAAGATTATAGATAATGCACTGGTCATAGGTGTTGCCTGCCGCAACGGGGCCGTGCTCAGGTGAGTAGCCGGGTGAGCAGACGAGTCTGTCTGAGTGCTTATCTTCCACAAGAAGCTTAGTCCACATAAGTGCACATTCTTCCATTGTTGGATAGATGTCATTTCTGAGCTTTTCTATGTCTCTTGTGAAAAGGAAGTAGTCATACATGCCCTGAATTGCCCAGGCACCGTTAGTAGGTGCCCAACCCCAACGCCATTCACTTCCGGGACCTACAAAGCCTAAGGGGGTGACCATAGTGTGAAGCATAAAGCCTGTTGCCTTATCGGTGTCGGGAGTGCCGTCGGCCTTGTTTTCACCGATGCCGAGAGTCTTGTTTGCTATAAGTCTGCCGGGCTTTTTAAGGGAGTTTACAAAGTCGATATAGGGCAGAGCTGTTTCTGCAAGGTTTGCCACATATGCAGGCCAGTAGTTCATCTGCACATTGACATTGAAGTGATAGTCACAGCACCAGGGCGGATTGTTTTTCGCATTCCAGATGCCCTGAAGATTTGCAGGCAGTGAGCCGTCGCGTGATGATGCAATGAGCAGATATCTTGCATATTGGAAAAGAAGTGTGATGAGATTTCTCTTGTATTCGCCTTTCTTTTCAAATCTTGATAAAAGGAAGTCCGTTGCCATAATGTGGTCGCCCTCTTCGAGGCTGAATTTCACTCTGTCGTAAAGAGGCTTATAGTCTGCAAGATGAGTTCTGTATAATTCGCCGAAGGTCTTTTCAGCGGCAGAGTCCACACACTCGAGAGCCTTTTTGAGAGGGTCAATGTCGCTGAAATAGTCAGGGAAGGAGTTTATGTAGTTAGTAGCGAGAGAAGCAATAATCACAACCTGCTCAGCATCGCTGATTTTTATGTGTCCGTCAGCGGTCTCTGTGATTTCACCGTCGGTGATAAACTTAAATGCACCGCCGTATTTCATTGCGTTCGCATCTGCACTTGCCTTGGCATCTGTGCCCACATTGCCCATAACATTACCACTGACTGTGATAGTACCGTTTTCAGCTTTACTTACACCCTTCTGGTCGGAAACAAAATAGGCGTCGATGTTGAGCTTGGCTTTTTCGACTTCTTTGCCATCTTCGCTCTCTTTTGTTTCAGCCTGAATTCTACCGACGAATACATTGTCGGGATAGCTGATGAAATAATGACGGGTAAAGGAAGCCTGACCGATACGGTAGCTGACCATAGCTGATGCTGTATCAAGCTCAAGGTCGCGGGTATATTTATCTTTTTCACCCTTATGATCAAATGCCATGTAGAGGTTGCCGAAGGACTGATAGTTGCCGAAGCCTGTCATATCACCCTCGAGGTTTTTCATTTTAGCGGTTGCTTCTTTTACCTTACCCTCACCGAGAAGAGTCTGAAGTTCACGCAGAGCGGCGCCCTTGTCGTCTTTTTTTACACCGTAATTGAAGCCCTCTACATCCTTGCCGCCGGACCAGAGAGTTTTTTCGTTAAAGTGGATGAGCTCACATTCCATACCGCCGAAAACTTTAGCACCGATTTTGCCGTTACCCAAAGGCAGAGCCTCGTTTTCCCAACCGTAATAGCTCATATTTGCAGGTTCTTTATAGCATAAAAACATAATGTCACCTCAAAATTAATATTACAATTTACTATTATAGCTTTTGTCTGAGCGATAGTCAAGTGCACAAGGCAGAGCTTTGCTTAATGAGGCGTAAACCTATAAAAAATATCAAGAAAACCTAAATAATAAATTGATTTTTTATAATTTATGTGGTAATATATATTATGTATTTTTATATTCACATTGAAAGGGCAGGAAAATGAGCTGCAATTATCTTATCAAAGTCAGATCTGTCAATATAGTTGAGGGCGACAAAACCGAAAATGAGGTTATTACTCATGCTGATTTCTCTTTCATAGACGGCGGTTACTGTCTCAGCTATAAAGAAGAAAAAAACGGTGTAAACGAGGAAACCCATATCACTGTTACAGACGGTAAAAAGGTAATAATCAAACGCTACGCCGAAATTGAAACGGATATGACAATAGAAAAGGGCGTAAGACACGTTTCATACCATAAGCTTCCCTTTGGTGAATTCAGCCTGGATATAGTAGGTAAAGAGATAACAACCGACATCGTCGATGACGGTCTTAAGCTGAAATTCTCATACAATACCTATTCGGGCGGTGAGGTTCTGGGTTTTGCCGAGTTTGATATAACAATCAGACGAAAAGGCAAAATTTCAGGTGATTTTTTAAGAGAGGAATAATCAAAATGTCAAAGATTGTAAATAAAGCGCAAAATCAGATCAAAGACCTTGTTTTGTCAGCAATTGCATCAGCTCAGGATGCAGGACTTTTACCCGATGGTGAAAGCAATGCTTTTCAGGTTGAGGTGCCCGCAGACAGAGCTAACGGTGACTATAGTACCAACGCCGCTATGGTAAATGCAAAGGCGTACCGTCTTCCTCCGAGAAAGATTGCAGAAGCTATCTGCGGTAATATGAATCTCGAGGGTACCTATTTTGAAAAGGTAGAAATCGCAGGCCCCGGTTTCATCAACTTCTTCCTTTGCGACGAATATTATGCCGATATCCTTTTTGAAATAAAAGGAGCAGGCGACAGCTACGGCAGAAGCGATTACGGCAAGGGCAAGAGCATCAATGTTGAATTCGTTTCAGCAAACCCCACAGGCCCTATGCATATGGGTAACGCCAGAGGCGGTGCTCTCGGTGACTGTCTTGCCGCAGTTTTAGATTATGCAGGCTACAATGTTGCAAGAGAATTCTATGTCAACGATGCAGGTAACCAGATTGATAAATTTGCACTTTCTCTTGATATAAGATACCAGCAGATCTGCGGTAAGGATGCAGAGCTTCCCGAGGACAGCTATCACGGTGAAGACATTGTCGAAAGAGCAACCGAATTCAAGGCTGTTTACGGTGATGAGTATCTCGAAAAGAGCGAGGAAGAAAGAAGAAAAACGCTCGTAGAGTTTGCGCTTCCCAAAAATCTTGAAAATATGCGTGCAGCTATGGCAAAGTACCGCATCGACTATGATTTGTGGTTCAGTGAGCTGACTCTTCATAACGGTGGCGAACTTAAAGAAACCATCGACATTCTCACAGAGAAGGGCTACACTTATGAAAAGGACGGCGCTCTTTGGTACAAGAATATTGAAATTCAGACCGAAATGCTCTTAGCTCAGGGCAAAACTCAGGACTATATCGACAAGCTCGAGCTCAAGGATGACGTGCTTATCAGAGCAAACGGCAACCCCACATATTTCGCAGCGGATATTGCATACCACAGAAACAAGCTTGAAAAACGAGGCTTCGATAAGGCCATTGATGTTTGGGGCGCTGACCACCACGGTCACGTTGCAAGAATGAAGGGTGCTATGAAGGCTGTGGGCATTGACCCCGACAGACTCGATATTCTTCTTATGCAGTTTGTCCGTCTCGTACGCGACGGTGAGGTAGTAAGAATGTCAAAGAGAACAGGTAAGGCTATCACTCTCGTTGATCTTCTCAATGAAGTGCCCATCGATGCTGTAAGATTCCTCTTCAATATCAGAGAGCCGGGCTCACTTATGGACTTCGACCTTGACCTTGCAGTTGAGGAAAGCTCACAGAATCCCGTGTATTATTGCCAGTATGCTCACGCGAGAATCTGCAGTATCCTCGCTAAGGTTGCTTCTGAGGGCAAAACTGTAAGAGACTGCACAAAAGAAGAGCTCGCTAAGCTTACCTGCCCCGAGGAAAGAGAACTTATCCGTTTCCTTTCAACTCTCGGCGATGTAATTATCAATGCCGCTAAAAACTACGACCCTGCTAAGGTTACTCACTACGCTGTGGACCTTGCAACTCACTTCCATAAGTTCTACAATGCCTGCCGTGTAAGCGTTGAGGATGAAGCACTTATGCAAGCAAGACTTTTCCTTTGTGTCTGTGTCAAAGATACAATGAAGAGCATACTTAATATGCTTAAGGTTGATGCCCCCGAAAGAATGTGATTATAGTGATTACATTCGCTGACTTAAGTTAAAAATATTAAAGTAATTTAAAGTTAGACCCCTATAATATAAACAAATAAAACAAAAGGAGCAAAACCATGAACGTAGAAAAAATTCTCGTTGTAGATGACGACCTTAACATCTGTGAACTTCTCAGATTATACCTTACAAAAGAAGGCTATAATGTTGTAATAGCCAATGACGGTGTTACTGCCGTAACAATGTTCCAGGAAGAAAGCCCGAATCTTGTACTTCTTGATATTATGCTTCCTAAGCTTGACGGCTGGCAGGTTTGCAGAGAAATCAGAAAATTCTCTGAAACTCCCATTATTATGCTCACAGCAAAGGGCGAAGTTTTTGACAGAGTACTCGGTCTTGAGCTGGGTGCAGATGACTATGTGGTAAAACCCTTTGACACAAAAGAAATCGTAGCAAGAATCAAGGCAGTTCTCAGAAGAAGTGCATCTTCTGTTGCTGAAGAGGTTAAAGAGGTTCACTACGACAAGCTTTCAATCAATCTTACAAACTATGAGCTCAAGGTAAACGGTGTTCAGATTGACACACCTCCCAAAGAAATGGAGCTTATTTTCCACCTTGCAAAGAACCCCAACAGAGTATTCACAAGAGATCAGCTTCTCGACGAGGTATGGGGCTATGACTACTACGGCGACTCAAGAACTGTTGACGTTCACGTTAAGAGACTTCGCGAAAAGCTCGAGGGCGCTTCAGATAAATGGGAACTCAGAACAGTATGGGGTGTTGGCTACAAGTTTGAAACAAAGGAATAATCACTTGCAGTGAAATTAATATCTCAAACGCCTGATGTATGTCAGGCGTTTTATTGAAACGGGAGGAAATCCTATGAAAAAGACAATTCGCAGATTAAGAAAAAAGACAAGGAACAGCAACCTGTTTATCAGATATTTCACTATTTCGGCGATGACGGTTGCGGTCAGCTTTGTTTTTATCGGCCTTGTTATGACATTTTTTATCGCTGCTCAGTGGTGGACTGATAAGGTTGATGTGCTCACGAGCAATGCGGATGATATTGTCGCGGTCTGCGGTGAAATTAAAACAATAGACGACCTTGATGAAAGCATGGTTACAGGAACACTGCAGATTATGTCAACGGCAACTCAGTCTGAATATTTCATCACTGACACTCAGGGCGATGTTATTTTATGCGGTGACTGCGAATCAGGCAAGTCTGAAACCTGCGACAACCATAAAGACCTGATTGTTTCTCTTGATACTCTCACCAGGGCAAAAGAGGGCGGCTTTTCCGACTATGTAACCGATGAAGATTTCGGTGCAGGCAGATTTGTTGCGGCAAAACCCGTCAGAGATAACGATGGAGAGATACGCTGTGTGGTTTTTGCCGTTGAAGATGCTATTACGGGTCTTGTGCCTTATGTAATGAGCATATCTGTCCCGTTCTTTTATCTGACACTCTTTGCTTTTGCAGTGGTGTTTATTGCAATTTTCTTTATTGTCAGAGGTATAACCAAGCCACTGACCGAGATGCAGAAAGCTACAGAGCATTTTGCCCGCGGTGACTTTGAATATAAAGCCAATGAAAACTATAAAAAGCGCAACTTCCGTGACTTTGCCAAGGCGCTGAATAAAATGGCATATGAATTAAAAATAGACGACGAGGCGCAAAAGAGCTTCATTGCTAATGTTTCCCACGAGCTCAAAACGCCAATGACCTCAATCGGCGGTTTTATAGACGGTATTCTCGACGGTACCGTTCCGCCTGAGGATGAGAAGAAATATCTCACTATCGTATCAAGTGAGGTCAAGAGACTTTCCAGAATGGTTGTATCGATGCTCAATATCTCAAAAATTGAGGCAGGTGAAATTCAGCTGTCTGCAATGAAGTATGATGTTTGCTCTCAGATGTTTGAAATCCTTCTCAGCTTTGAACAGAAGATAAGCGAAAAGCACATTGAAATTGAAGGCTTTGAAAAAATGAACGGCGTTATCATTGAGGCTGACCGTGACCTGATACAGCAGGTAATATATAACCTGCTTGACAATGCGGTTAAATTCACCCCCGAAAACGGTAAGATAACAGTTGGTGCTTACAGCAACAGCGAGAGTACCACCGTAACTATCAGAAACTCGGGAGCAGGTGTCAGCGAAGAAGAGCTTTCAAGACTCTTTGAGAGATTCTATAAGGTTGATAAATCCCGAAGCTTTGATACAAAGGGCGTGGGTCTCGGCCTTTATATCGTTAAGACAATTATAAATATGCACGAGGGCGAAATCAGAGCCTCAAGCAAGCAGGGCGAATATACCGAATTTGCTTTCGAGATACCTTTTTCGGAATAAAAACAATTTAATTTAAAAATTTTTAACTTTCTTTAAATATCGGTATATAAACTTTGACTATGCTTATAAAATATATCAGAGCATTTTTGCATAAAAAGGAGCTACAATTATGAACGACAATGAAAACAAAATCGGTGATGAGCTTTTTGACGAGAAAAACGACTTCGCTCCCGAAGCCGGAACCGAAGAAAAGAAAGAGGATATATTTGCACCTATAACTTCGAGAGATGTATTTTCCGAGGCAAAGGATGAGAATGTATCTCAGGAAGTGCCTGAAGTTGAAGAAACCTCTGCAAATGAAGAATATGAGGTATATCAGGGTAATCCCTTTGATGATTTCCCAAAGCGCGATTTCACTCCTGCAAATGAGACTAAGGCTGAACAGCCTGCCTTCAATCCATATGAAGCACCTAAACAGCAGGATTATCAGCCTCCCTGTCAGCCCTCTTTCGGAAATAACGAGACAAACAATTTCAATCAGAGCCCCTATAACAATCAGGGTTATAACTTCAATCAGCCTCAGTACCGTGGACCTGAGATGACACCTCCCAAAAAGTCAAAGGGTAAGAGTATAATTATTGCAGTGGTGGCAGTATGCATCATTATTGCTTTGGGTGCTATGGTTACAAGTCTTTTCAGCGGTAGCGGTAACGTCGGTGTTAGCAATCCGCAGACTACAGAATCTACTCAGGCTCAGACATACGAGGATATCACAATCACTGAAGCACAGACAACAGCTCCGGCAAAGGAGCTCGGTGTGGTTAACTCTGTTTTCGTTGCTGAAAAGGTAAGACCCAGCGTTGTTGGCGTTATGGTTTATTCAGGCGGTCGTCTTGCAGGCGAAGGCTCAGGCATACTCTGGGGCGAAGACAAAACAGGCACTTATACTTATGTTGTTACCTGTGCACATGTAATTGAAGGGAATAATGTGACCTACGGCGTGCTTCTTCTCGACGGCAAAACATATGAAGCTGAGATGGTTGCAACAGATACAAGAACAGATATCGGTGTACTTAAAATTAAGGAAACCGGTCTTCCTCTTGCTGAAATCGGTGACTCATCAACTCTCAGAATCGGCGAGCCCATCTATGCTATCGGTAACCCCGGCGGTGCTGAGTACTTCGGCTCAATTACTGACGGTATAGTATCTGCTATTGACAGAAGTGTAAGCGCAACATATACAATGACCTGCATTCAGCACAATGCAGCTATCAATCCCGGCAACTCAGGCGGTGCTCTTGTAAACACAGCAGGTCAGATTGTAGGCATAAACTCATCAAAAATTGCAAGCACAGAATATGAGGGTATGGGCTTTGCGGTGCCTACATCAATTGCAAAGAGTGTTGTTGAATCACTTATCAAGTATGAGTATGTGCCCAACAGACCTAAGCTCGGTATTCAGTATGCTGAGGTCAGTGCATATCAGGTTTACAGTATGGTAGTATCAATCAAGGGTCTTCCTCAGGGCTCACTTGTTATTGCAGGCATTTCTCAGGATAGCTCTCTTGCAAACACCAAGGCTGAGGTCGGCGACCTTATTATTGCGGTAAACGGCGAGAATATGGATGACAGCAGTGTGCTTCTTGATCTTATCGATACCGGTGCAGTAGGAGACAAGCTTACACTTACACTTTGCCGTATTGAGCAGAGAACTTATGAGACAACCATATTTGATGTAACAATTACGCTTGTTGAAGACATGGGCGACTCTTATGAAGAGGAGCAGACAACAGCACCGAACTACGGCGGTGATTATTACTACGGCGGCTCAGACGATTTTGAAGATTTCTTCAACGATTACTTCGGCTTTGGTTGGTAAAAAAATGAATGCAGAATTGCGACAAACTCTTATGCAAAATTAAAGCTAACCCCGCTACCTTTACCTTGTTAGTAATAAAATTTCAGACCTGCAGGCACTACACCTTGCAGGTCTGTTTTGTTGTTTATTTGCTCACCGCAGTTGGTTCTTTCTAATAACCAACAACTTATATGGGGCGGGCTGACAATGCTCTTTAAAGCTTGGCTGAGCGCGATTCTGCATTTTGCATTCTGAATTCTGCATTGTTTTCACATAAGTGCAAACAGCACCAACGCTTCCTCAATTCTGCCGTAAATCTCATATAACTCACTCACCGGCAACGGATTCTCTCCCTTGCCTATCTCCATAGTAAAGCCCGGCTTTTTCATTTCGCTGATAAACCAATCCTTAAACCCACCGTGAGAAGCAAGCCCTGCATTGCTCACAAGAGTGTATGAGCAGGAGTCGGCTAAAATCTTAGCCATCATATTTGCCTGAGAGGGCGAATAGTCGCCGTATTGCCAATAAAGCTCCTCACCCTGAGAGTGCAGCGCCATACACTGACGGAATTGTCTTATTCTGCATAGCCTTGTCAAAGCTCTCGTCTCTGCTTCGCTTTCAGGGTATGCACCGCCGTATTGCCTCGGGGCAGGGGAGTTGATGCCTTTTTCGCGCTCGAGCTGTCTTAGCTCCTGCCAACCTGCATTGAAATTGTGGTTGATATCTACACCCATAGCGTTCGCATTCCACTTGCTGTAATCCTCACAGCCGAGACTTTCAACAAAACCCTTGAGATTTTTGGTTGACTGAGTACCTCTAGTGGCTATCTCAACACCGTCAGGATTAACGCAGGGAATGATAGTGACGCCTAACTGACTCAGAGCCCGTTTCATATCCACTCCGCAAAGAGTTTTTGAGTGCTTGATGCTATGGCAAAGTCTTTCGGCAAAAAGCAAAAGGGTCAGACTTGTTATCCACTCACTGCCGTGAAATCCGCCTGCATATATGACGGAGTTTTCCTGATTGCCGATATTCAGCGAGAAAATACCTCTGCCGAGAGCTGTCCGAGAGCAAAGCTCGGCAGATAAAAACGGATATTCTAAAATTAGCTCTTCAATTATGTCTTTGTTTGTGTTATAATCATATGTAACGGGTTTGACTATACAATTCATTTTATATCACCTGTCCTTGATAATGTATATGAATAAACATAAACTGATATGATGAAAGGGAAATTTTTATTATGGCTTTCACAGAAAAAACATTAAACGAAAAAGAAATATTCGACGGCAAAATTATAAGAGTACATCTTGATGATGTTGAGCTCTCCGATGGTACAAAAACTTTCCGCGAGGTAGTGGAGCACAGCGGCGGCGTGTGTGTTGCGGCTCTGACCGATGACGACGAGCTTCTTATGGTCAGACAGTACAGATATCCTTTTCACCGTGAGCTTTTAGAGGTGCCTGCGGGCAAGCTCGAAAAGGGTGAAGACCCTCTTGAAGCAGGTAAGCGTGAGCTTGAAGAGGAGTGCGGAATTGTGGCAGATAAGGTTATCTCTTTAGGTGAAATTTATCCCACAGTGGCTTATTGCAGTGAGATTATCAGAATGTACGCCGCTACGGGTCTTAAAAAGACAAACCAGAGACTTGATGAGGGTGAATTTCTCGGTGTGGAGAAGATTAAATTCAGCGATGCACTTGATATGGTAATGAAGGGCGACATCCGCGATGCGAAAACAGTTGCCGCAATACTTAAGCTCAGTGTAATGAAAAGCGAGGGCAAGATATAATGAACAGATTTATTCTGGCTTCGGCGTCACCGAGAAGAAAAGAAATATTAGAGAGCGCTGGATACGCCTTTGAGATAATCGTGTCTGATGTCGATGAAAACATAACAGAAGAGCTTTCACCCGAAAAGACAGTTGAAGAGCTCGCTAAAAGAAAGGCAATGGCAGTGCTCAGAGATAACGAGGACGCTGTTGTTTTCGGCTGTGACACTGTTGTGGCAATTGACGGCAAAATCTTAGGCAAGCCCGCTGACGATGAGGATGCCTTCAATATGCTCTCTATGCTCTCAGGCAAAACTCATACAGTTTCAACGGGCGTATGCATCTGCAGCAAAGATAAAACTGAGGTTTTCAGCAACACGACTGAAGTTGAGTTTTATCAGCTCAGTGAAGAGACAATAAGAAGCTATATTGCCTCGAAAGAGTGCAGTGATAAAGCAGGAAGCTACGGAATTCAGGGTTTTGGCAGAGTGCTTGTAAAAGAGATAAAGGGTGATTATTTTTCGGTAATGGGTCTGCCCGTGGCTGAAAGTGCAAGAGTACTCGCAGGCTTTGGAATTTACGGAAAAGTAAAATTATAATTTCAGGCAGAAGCTGTATTTGCAGTTTCTGCTTTGTTAATTATGTTTTGACTCTATGCGGCTCTTGGTGTGAAGCTGTATTAACCGACGGCAATGTGACAACAATTAAAAAAAGTAAATTTTTTTTGCTATTGCTATTGAGTAAATAAGCTTTTTATTATATAATAAAATATCAAACTATATCCATTTGAATTTACATCCGAAAGGAGAATTTATATATGTTATTTTCCCAAGACATCGGCATAGATTTAGGCACCGCCAACACCCTCGTTTTCGTTAAGGGTAAGGGCATCGTTATCCGTGAACCGTCAGTTGTTGCAATCAATGTCAGCACAAAGCCTGCAAAGGTAGTTTCTGTCGGTATGCAGGCTAAGGAAATGATAGGCAGAACCCCAGGTTCAATCACAGCTATGCGTCCTCTTAAAGATGGTGTTATCGCTGACTTTGACGTTACCTGCGAAATGCTTAAAAAATTCATTCAGAGAGCTCTCGGCGGCTCTTATCTTGCTAAGGCGAGAGTGGTTATCTGCATTCCCTCAGGTGTAACTGAGGTTGAAAGAAGAAATGTGCACGACGTTGCAATTGAAGCGGGTGCTAAGTATGTAAGCCTTATAGAAGAGCCAATGGCTGCGGCTATAGGTGCAGGTCTTCCCGTAAGTGAAGCTATCGGCAGTATGATAGTTGACATCGGCGGCGGTACTGCAGAGGTTGCTGTTATCTCACTTGGTGATATCGTATGCTCACGCTCCGTAAGATCAGCGGGCGACAGCTTTGACAGCGCAATCAGCCTTTACATCAAAAAGAAATATAATCTTCTCATCGGTGAAAGAACAGCTGAGGATATCAAAATCAAAATCGGCTCAGCAATGGAATACGGTGGTGAGGGTCGAATGGAAATCAAGGGCAGAAACCTTGTAGACGGTCTGCCAAAGAATATTACTATCACAAGCGAAGAAATCAGAGAAGCATTAGCTGATAATGTAAATCAGATTCTTGATGCTATTAAGTCAACTCTTGAAAAGACTCCTCCCGAGCTTTCAGCTGACATTATGGAGCACGGCATCACTCTTACAGGCGGCGGTGCACTTCTTCGCGGTATCGATAAGCTTATCACTCAGCAGACAGGTATGCCCGTAAATGTGGCGGACAACCCTCTTGACTGTGTTGTTGACGGCACAGGTATTTATCTTGAAAGTGATGTTCTCGGCAAGGTCGGTAAGAGAGCGTAATATGAATGCAAAATGCTGAATGCAGAATGCAGAATTAATCCATTAAATTTTATTTGGGAGTGTAAAAATGCTTCAGTTTTTAAAAGGTCGCAAGTTTAAAACCTTTATGATTGTTATCTGTGCACTGCTTGTGGGTGCAGTTATAGCTGTTGCAACCTCAGACTCGTCTTCTCCCGTGACAAATGCCGTAGGCAGCCTTTTCAGTCCTGCACAGAAAGCGGCATCGTATATAGCAGACAATGTCAGATGGTTCGGCAAGAGCTTCAGAAGTTCAGGTAGCTATCAGAATGAAATAGAAAGACTTCAGCAGAAAATCGCTGAATATGAAAATCAGCTTGTTGAATACAACGATATGGCTCAGAAAATCGAGTCCTATGAGACTATGCTCGGCGTAAAGGAAGAAAATCCCGACTTCAGCCTTGAAAGAGCACATATCATCGGCACAGACAGCGCTGATATGTTCACATCGCTGATTATCGACAAAGGCTCAAACGACGGTGTCAGTGTCAACGACCCTGCCGTTTACGGCAATTATGTTGTGGGTATTGTCAAGAAGGTGCATCCCTCATACAGTGTGGTGCAGTCAATTCTCAACCCTGATATCAACATCAGTGCTCTTGACAGCAAGACAAGAGAAACTGCTTATGTCACAACCACAGCCGAATATGCCTTGAAGGGCAGCTGTCTGTTTTCGGGTCTTGAAAGAACAACGGCAGTGTCACCGGGCGGTCTGATTTTAACATCAGGCATCGGCGGCATTTATCCCAAGGGACTTATTATCGGCAGTGTTACAGAGGTCTGCGAGAGCGGATATGACCTGTCAAACTATGCAGTTATCGAGCCCGGTGTAAATGTCAAGGATTTGGAAGATATATTTGTTATCACTGACTTCGAGGGTCAGGGTATAGAAGAGATTATAGAATAACACAGAAAAACAAAGTAACAGAAAGTAAGGTGAAAAGAGTGAAGTTTGCAGATAACAAAAATTTATATATCAGACGCGCTCTTTTTGTCCTGCTCATTGTCGTAACTGCTGTTTTTCAGCATACAAACGGTGCAATTCCCGGCTTTTTTTCGGCAAAGGCCTTTCTTCTCATACCTCTGACTGTCTGCATAGCAATGCAGGAAAAGAGTATGGGCGGCCTTAGCTTTGGTCTGCTTGCAGGCGTTCTCTGGGATTTCGCAACTGTCAGAGGTGACGGCTTTTATTCTGTTGTGCTTGCCCTTGCAGGCTTTGTGGCAGGCGTGAGTGTTGCATATCTTGTGAGAAACAATATTTTTGCGGCATTGCTCTTATCTCTCGGCGCCTGCACCTTTGTAACAACGGCTTATTGGTTTGTGTTTATCTTTTTGCGTTCTTACGAAGGGGCGTGGTCAATGCTTTTCAGCTTTTATCTGCCCTCGGGGCTTTACTCTCTTGCCTTTACGGCAGTGTACTATTATCTCGTGAGAGCTATTGCAAAACTCACAACCGACAAAAGACAGCAGAAGAAATATTAAGTTGATTTAAATCAACTGCATTACAATAAAAACTCTTAAAGAAAGGAGCCGCCTTTATGAATAAAAAGAATAACAAAAAACGCGGTACTGCATCGATCGCTATTATATGCACGGTTTTTGCTTTGTTTCTTGTGCATCTTTTTAATGTGCAGGTTATAGGCACAGCCGAAGAGACTCAGGCTGCGGTATCTGTGGTATCTGTTGCGGTTCCTGCCATAAGAGGTGAAATTTTAGACAGAAACGGCTATCCTCTTGTAACAAACAAGCAGGTTAATAAAATCGTTTTCAACTATCTCAGCTTTCCCAAGGACTACACCGAAAGAAATGAGATTATCCTCGAGCTCATCAGAATGTTCAGAAAAAACAAAGTTGAGTGGAACGATAATCTGCCTATACTTCTCACTAAAAAGGGTACTCTCAAGTTTGATAATGACAAGCCTAACGAGACCTCTTATCTCAAGAGTGAAGCTTTTCTCGACCTTAATTATTATGCCGATGTCGACGACTGCTTCAATGCTCTTGTAAGCAAGTATAAGCTTGATGATTATCCTCTTAAGGACGCCCGTGATATTGCTTCCGTTTATTACTCAATGGTAAAGAACGGCTTTAATACCGGCAGAGATTATGAGTTTGCATCGGATGTTTCCAGTGCACTCGTTTCGGCTATCAAAGAAAGAAGCGACCATCTTCCCGGTGTGGATGTGCAGGTTTCAAGTGAGAGAGATTATTATGACGGTACTCTCGCTCCGCACATTTTAGGCATCGTTGCAAATATCAGCGAAGAAGAATATGAAAGCAAAAAGGAAGAGGGCTACACCATCAACGATATGGTGGGTAAAAGCGGTATCGAATCTGTAATGGAAAGCTATCTTCGCGGCATCAACGGTGTTAAGACTATCACTACCGATGCTGACGGCAACAAAAGCGAGGAATATACTCAGCTTCCCGAGCAGGGCAACACCGTAATTCTCACTATCGACAGAGATTTACAGATGGCTGCTCAGACAGCACTTGCTGAGGGCGTAAAAAGACTGCAGATTTCAACTGACCGAAGCTATATGCTCACAGGTTCAGTTGTTGTTATGGATACAAGAACAAATGAAGTGCTGGCTATTGCATCATATCCTAACTACGATAATTCCACATATCAGGACGATTACGAAAAGCTTTCAAAGGATGTCAGCAAGCCTCTTTGGAACAGAGCTCTCAAAAGTACTTATACACCCGGTTCAACCATTAAGCCTGCAGTTGCAATGGCGGGTCTTGAAGAGGGTCTTATCAAAGGTGATATGGGCATCGTCTGTACAGGTATTTATACTCACTACAGAGACTATCAGCCACGATGCACAAAGGTGCACGGCTATCAGAATGTAGTGCAGGCTATTTATAATTCCTGTAATATCTATTTCTACGACACCGCAAGACGTCTCGGTATCGAGAAGCTCAACAGCTATTTCTCAATGTTCGGTCTCGGTGAGCCCACAGGCATCGAGCTGTCTGAAAGTGAGGGTACAGTTGACACTGTACAGCACCGCGAGCTCAAGGGTGAATTATGGACTCCCGGTCTTACAATTCAGGCGGGCATCGGCCACGGCGACAACCAGTTCACACCCATTCAGCTTTGCTCTTATGTTTCGACTATCGCAAACCGCGGTACAAGATATAAGGCTCATGTTATAAAAAGCGTCAAGAGCTCCGACCTTTCCGAAACCGTTATGGAAACAGGCTCTCAGGTGCTTTCAAATGCAAGCTTCTCAGAAGAAAACTGGGACCTTGTGCACAGAGGTATGCTTTTAGTAGGCACTGAAAGCTATGCAGATTTCTCAAAGGTACCCTGCAAGGTTGCGGCAAAGACAGGTACAACTACCGTATCAAAGCGCGTAAACGGCAGAAAAATAGAAACCTACAATGGCTTCCTGATTACATTTGCACCCTATGAAAAGCCTGAAATAGCAATATGTGTCAGCGTCGAGGGTGCAGGCAGCGGTGGCTCTACAGCTCCCATTGCTTCTGCAATTATGGAACACTATTTCGCTACAAAGGATACAAACGAAACCCTGGAAAAGGAAAATACATTGCTCAGATAAAAATCAGAGAGGGTGATTTTATGGCTCAGAAAATCGCAATTGCATCAGGTAAAGGCGGTGTCGGTAAGACATCTGTATGTGTCGGTATCGGCAAGGCGCTTACTGCTCTTGGTATGAAGGTGCTGCTTATAGACTGTGACTGCCTGAGAAGCCTTGATGTGCTTACAGGCGTAACTGAAAAGCTGGTATACAACTTCGGCGATGTTATCTTCGGCAGATGTGCTGCTGCAGATGCTCTTTATGAAAACGAGGGTCTGAGTGTTGTTACCTGCCCCGACAGCTACGATAATATCAGTGACTACTCAATGAAGTGGTTGGTATCAAAATATGAAAAAGACTTCGATTATATCCTGCTTGATGCTCCTGCAGGCATTGAGAGGGGATTACATATGGCACTGAGTGTTGCAGACAGAGCTATAGTTGTCTCCACTCCTGACCTTGTATGTGTAAGAAGTGCCTGCATTGCGGGAAAAGAAATTGAAAAGGCAGGAATTAAGAATATCAGACTCGTTATCAACCGCGTTTCAAAGAAGGATGTAATCAGAGGCAGACTTCTGAATATTGACTCGGTTATTGATGCCACCCAGGTGCAGCTCATAGGCATTGTACCCGAAGACCCGAAGATAAGACTCGGCTCAATGGGCAGAGATATTTACCGCAAGGGTCAGGTGTCATATAAGGCTCTGGGCAACATTGCAAAGAGAATTATCGGTCAGACGGCAGTGCTTAAGGTCTGATATGCAAATATGACTAATATTGCTGTAATATAATGAATAAAAATTCTGCCGAATTTATTAAAAACTATTGCAAATCGACAATTTTTTTGTTATTATAGTTAGTGGTTTGGTATCATTTTTTATTGAAATGACATCTGATAGAGAAAGGTGGAAACTATTTTGAACATTGCACTTATAGCGCACGATGCAAAAAAAGAGCTTATGACTCAGTTCTGTATTGCATATTGCGGCACACTCAGCAAACATTCCCTTTGTGCAACAGGTACAACGGGCAAAATGGTAAGTGAAGCAACAGGCCTGAATATTGTGAAGTTCCTTTGCGGTTATCAGGGCGGCGAAGAGCAGATTTCAGCTCGCATCGCCTGTAACGAAATCGACCTGCTTCTTCTTTTCAGAGACCCCCTCACAGCAAGAAAGGATGAGCCCAACGAGGCAAACCTTTTAAGACTCTGCGACGTGCATAACGTACCAGTTGCGACTAATATTGCAACTGCAGAGGCTCTTATTCACGCCCTTGAAAGAGGCGACCTTGATTGGCGTGATATCGTAAATCCCAAGAACGGATTTTAATTGACAGCTAATTCAATACTATATAAAAGCTATGACGGAAAAGAGTAACCTTTCCACCGCACTACAGAGAGAGCACCTTGGCTGGAAGTGCTTGTGTAGGGGCGAGGCGAAGACATTCCCGAGCTGACGAAAGTCCGTTTGCCGCGTTAAGGCATCGAGTGGAACGCATATGCGTTCAATCGGGGTGGTACCGTGGAGTTTAAGCTTCATCCCCAATGCGGCGGCATTGAGGATGGAGCTTTTTATTTTGCAAATAACAGCGCGTTTTTGAATACTTTTTCCGCGCGAGGAAAAAGTATTGCCAGCCCGGCGAGGGCGAAGAAAATAAAGGATGGAGAATTATTTATGGGTATTTTTGGTCCGTCAAAAAAAGAAAAACAGTTGCAAAGTGAAATTGATAGATTAACCGATATGTTATCTCCTGAGCAACGAGAAATAGAAAAACTCAGAAAAGATATTTGTGAATTGGAAGTTTCGGTTACAAGTTTAAATCATGAAATCAATGAAAAAAACAATAGAGTAAATCAGCTTGATTCTCAAATACAAACTTTAAATGATACTATTATTGAAAAACAAAAGCAGATAACTGTATTTGATGATGATATCAATATTTTAGATTATGGTTTATATAAACCATCTATAGAATTAGCAAATTCAGATTTGTATAAAGATGAATTAAATAGAATTAGGGAGTTGCAGAAACAAAGCATAAAAAATGATGATGCTGCTTACGGAAATACAAATTGGCAGGTTAATGGTAGTGCTTCGCAAGGACGCGCGATGGTTAATAACTATAAAAAACTATTATTGCGTGCTTTTAATGTTGAGTGTGATGATATTGTTGCAAAAGTAAAAGTTTCAAATTTAGATCGTTCAATTGAAAGAATTAATAAGATCAGTGGACAGATTTCCAAATTAGGTAAAAATATGGGGATTGGCATTTCATCAAGTTATGTTAATTTAAAAATTAAGGAAGTAAAACTAGCTTTGGATTTCCAACAAAAAAAACAAGAAGAAAAAGAACGCTTGAAGGATTTAAGGGCACAAGAACGCGAAGAAGCTAAAGTTCTTAAAGAAATAGAAGAAGAAAGAAAACGTCTAAAAAAAGAACATGCACATTATGAAAATGCACTTAATTCGATACTTGCTCAAATTGAAAAGAATGGTGAAAGCGCAGAACTTTTAGAAAAGAACTCTCAATTAGAGAATCAAATAAATGATACATCAAAAGCTATTGAAGATGTTGATTATAGGGAAGCTAATAGAAAGGCTGGTTACGTTTATATAATTAGTAATATAGGTGCATTTGGAGATGATGTATACAAGATAGGAATGACTCGAAGACTTGATCCGCAGGAACGCGTTGATGAGTTGGGAGATGCATCGGTTCCTTTTAATTTTGATGTTGCTGCGATGATATTCACGGAAGATGCACCAAAATTAGAAGCAGCATTGCACAATGCTTTTGAAAAGAAAAAATTGAATAAGATAAATACGCGTAGAGAATTTTTCGCCGTTACTTTAGATGAGATAAAAAATGAAGTGAGAAAAAATTTTGATAAAACAGTTGAATGGATAGATGTACCAGAAGCAGAACAATACAGACAATCTAAACTGATACAAAAATAAGAAC